>JABIHC010000133.1 GCA_018649825.1 Methanobacteriota archaeon | reverse complement strand
TAACCCAAAACCAAATGCTACTAGTATTAGTACGCCAAATCCAATCATTGTTAGCCAAAAAGTTGCTTCATCTGCCATATTATTCACCTCATTCTTCTTCTTCTTTTAATTCCTCTATTATTAGTATTGAATTGATTACATCTACCACTCTGATAAAAGTGCCAGTCGGGATGAGTGCGCCCTTGTCCTTTCCTCTTGCCTGAAGAGTTCTCATGCCGCCTGATACAGTAACTTGTACTTCACCAGTTTCTCCTGGTTTTACACGCGAATACACTTGGCCTCTAGCGCCAATAGCCTCGGTGATTTGCATTGTGCCATCGGTTTGCAAATCATAAATACTTTGCATCATTATTTTCATTGCATACATCGATGCAACGGCAGCGATGCCGCCGGCAAACACTGCCAGAACATCGGGTTGGTTTGATTTAATGGTGTACATGCCGACAAGGCCGAACATCATTATTGCCGCAGAAATTCCCTGAAGGCTAAACATCTCAAAAGAGAGGTCGGTGTCAAGACTTATATCAGCATCAAATGCAGTATCAATGGCTCCACCAACAAGGCCGCCAACTAGCATTAAGACCAACATTAGAAGGAAAAAGGCTGCGCCGAAAACGGCGCAAGAAATGAAGATGATTTCAATTGTCGTTGGAGCGCTGATGCCAATAATCTCCATTATACCCATCTTATCCACAACCTACGCATTACATATGTCCTATATTGTTATTTACCTGAAATTCATTTTTCGTCTTGATGCTCTTTTAGCTTCAAATTCTCATAAATTGCAATTGGAGCAACTGATAATCCGGCGAGAATTGCTGCTACAATTATTGGCGCCCCTGCACTCCACGCAAGTAGGTAAACCCAAAATGGGACGAGAATAATGAGAATGCGTTTGAGAAAAATCCACATCCCATCCATCAGTTCATCAGATGGGTCTTCAATCATAATCTTCGCCTCATGCAATTGATTGATTTGGTAATAATCTTGAGCCGGTGTAAAGGGGTTCAAGTTTGAAGTTAATGGTTGAACATGAAATAACCAATTACCATTACTGTCATCCACATGTTTAGAATTAGTTTAAACTTTGATTTCTGTCCTTTGATTTGGTCTTCATGTACTTCTTTTTGTGGCTTAATTGGATTGAGGAGAAGTTCCCTTTGTTCCTTTCTAAAGGCCACTAACCCAATGAGGAATAGGGCCGCTGCACTTGCTCCAAAAAGAGTTTCAATAGCAGTAGTCATTTGGTCTGCAAGAATGAAAGAGAGCCACAATTGAGTTCCTGAAAACATAAACCAATAAATGGAACCTCGTTCGTCAAAATTTATTCCAACTGCCTCCTCGTTCGCCATCATTCTCATGTAGCCCAAGCAATACTTGTTATTTGAGGTTTGCATTTTTCAAGGGATATAATAAATGGTGAGTTATCTAGGGGCAAGTAGGAGGGGAGAAGTTTGCCGAGAGTGAGATACGCTATTGCTGGCACCCCTGTCGGGCATTCATTGTCACCCCTGTTAATGGGCTTAGTGAGCGAGCATTTGCGTGTTTGTTCTGAATTACTTCCCTCGCAAAGGAAAAAAGGAATAAAAACACTTCCGCGGACATCTATTGTAAAAATTGACCGATTAGATCTAGTGCCGGTGGAAAAAGTTGAGGATGCACTTGCATGGGGGTATGTGGGTATGTTCCCTGGAGATTTACCAAATTGGGAATTAGTTGGCTCGCCACTTCCAGCATTCCGTGGGAAAACGTTGGTTGAACGAGCATGTGTTGCAGCAAACGAGGCAGTCTCGGAGTCGCTAACTACTCAGAATTCTTCTATTTCTTTGGATTCCAATGAGAAATCCGAAATAGAAATGACGTTAGATGGAGGCGGTCCTTTACCTCCGCCTCCACACAGGAAAATTCCAGGCAATCATTTGGAAAATTGGCTCTCTCTTACCTCACCTCTTAAGCATCAGTTAAGTTCAGCGGCAATACATTATGCCGATGATTCTAAGGGAATAGATAGTGTGAACTCTTTGCTCTGGAATAAGCGCGAATGGTGGGCTGCTTCTACCGATGGAGCCGGATTAGTTATGGTGGCCGAACATTTTGGAATTTCTATTGCTGATGGAGAGGGGGCGATTCTTGAATTACATGGCGGAGGGGGTGCTGCTCGTTCATGTGCCGCCGCATGGGTCGCTGCCGGCGGCCGAATCCGTTGGGCTGGTGGTCGTAGGGAGTTAGCCGAGGATGGGCCTTGGGCGCGTGGAATGGTTATTGAAAATACATTCGGCGAGTCAGGTGTTGCCGCTGTATGTATTGATTTTGATGTCAAAGCAGGGGTTGTAGCAGAGGAGAAATATTCTAACGAAGAAGCACTTCATGAAGGTCTCATCATTAATTCCGCTTATACAGAAATGGAAGGTGATGTTGAAAGTCGCCTTTCTCAATTATCAGAAATCAAGGGTAATTCTGCTAATTCAAAGGGCGCCGGCGGCGTTCTTCATTTGGATGGCCGCTGGTTACTTTGTGGTCAGCATTTAGCCGCTTGGTCTATGCTATGGGCTCCAAAGTTGCGTCCCTATTTGCCTAGCCTTGGTTTACTTATTTCTCGTTTAGTTCATGCAGAACAATACCTCGAAAAATACTGATTGAAATGTCGTAACCGATACTCAATAGCGCGAGGGGTTGAATAGGTGGGAATACTTGCGGTTATTGTGGAGAGGGGAGTTAATAATTCAGTGCCTCGCCGGCACTTTATCTTACAAGCAATAGTGATTTGCAGTATCATACTTGCTGCATTCTCACCACTTGTGGCTAGCGCAGAAGAAGCCGAGTCGCCAATCTTTTCGCAAGTGAGCGAAGCCGAAAATCATACGGTTGGTTGGATAAAAGACGGGCAAGGTCACTCGTCTGGTGATTTATTTTACCCTTCGGCCAATGGCTCTGGAGATTGGGCCGATATGGCCGCAAATGGCTCACCCTTCCCTGTTCTATTTTTCTTCGTTGATGATGAAGAAACGCTAGATAATTATGATTGGATTTCACAAACTATTGCCTCTGCAGGATATATTGTATGCGTCTTGAAAGATGATTGGGATCCTTCTGATTATCCACAAATAATGTTTGATATGAATGAGACTTTGAATATTTTTTCTGAGCAATATGATAATTATACAGAATCCGAGAGCATGCCTGCTGGTTTTAAAGGTGGTTTTGATTTAGATCATTGGGGAGTTTCTGGGCATGGAAAGGGGGCAGCAAATGCCTTAGTTGTAAACGGGAATTGGAATAATGGTTGGCAAGGCTCAAACGAGACTCTCACCCATGCCTCACCTCGGGCATTATTCGGTCTTGGTTTAGATAAGAGTAATTTAGAGACCTTCATGTATCAATTTGCATCTCCGCCAAATCCACAATTCGCTATGTTTTTCACCGGAACAGTTGATGAAATAGCCCCGCCAAATCAACACATAATACCGGTGCTTGAGGATTGGCCGGGAGCTTGGCATCTGCAAGAAGTTCTAGGTGCAAATCATTTGCAATACCAAGATGAAAACTCTTGGTTGGCAGGTTTTTCTGATGGCACTCCAACGATTTCTCGCTCAGAGCAACACAGTGAAGCACTTGCGCATATTATTCCATATTTGGATTTGATACTCAAGGGAGATCATGACTCATGGATTGAGGCAACTAGTCGCGAGACAGACATCAACATGCCTTCTGACAATGAAGCCTATATTTCTGAAATTTTGGATTCGGCCCATCTTCTATTCACTACGAGTCTTTCGCCGGCAAATCAGATTCTAGAATTAGGTCAAACTGCATTACTCTACATGGATGTCATGCATCGAAATGGTGAATTACTTTTGCCGGATGACCCCGGTTTAGCAATTACTTGTTTTATTATTGGTAGCGAATTGGAATTTAGTGGAAGTCTTGATTGGGCCAATGCTAATGCAAGTTGTACAATGAATTTGGATGAGTTGCCACCTGGGTATTACCAAGTTGGGATGAAGGTCACACATAACGGAATGCCTGCTACGCAATATGCAAGTATTGTACGGAATAACACTCCTCTCGTTGCGGTAAATCCTACTCCTTACATTTCTCTTGACCAGCATTCTTCTGTAGTGGTAAACTCCTCTGTCTTTGCCTATGATCCTGATGGGCAGGATGTATATTTCAGCAATGCTTCATGGGTAGGTAACCTTGGAGATGAAATGTCAATTGTCTTGAATGGACCAAATTTGACTATTTTACATACTGGTGAGCCGGAGTTTTCTGGAACCATTCTCATTTCAATGACTTTCGTTGAAACCGGCACCGTTGACCCAGCCTACCTAAACATTACAACCCATGTCAGCATATTACCTGTTGATGATCAAGTTCAAGTTTTAGATCAAATGCCTCGGCAAGAATTTGACGAGGATAGTACAGGCTTGTCTCTCAATTTAACCCAATGGTTTGCCGATCCAGAGGGAGGTCCCATCATGGGAAGTGTGAATAGTAGCGATGCGGGTTTGAGTGCAATTGTTGTGGGTGATGAACTTCGAATGACATCAAGTGCCGACTGGAATGGTGCTGCTATTATTAGCCTCTCTATCTCAGACGGAAGTACAAATCCGGTTTTTCAAGAGGTACCGATTGTGGTCAATCCAGTTGATGATGAGCCACGCTACAATGCATCCGCATGGAATATTTCTGTTGATGAGGACTCAACAGTTGAAGTAGACCTACGTACCCTTGCCTTTGACCCCGATGGCAATGATTTGAATTATTCTTGGTTAGGTGAAGTTGCAGGATGGTCGGTAATTATTGATGGACAAGAAATGACAATAATTCCTCCCCCGCAAATTAATGGTGAATTCAATATTGGCTTGCTCAATGCTTCCGACGGGGTTTTTGCAATTGCAGCAAACCTTACAATTACCGTGAATCCTATTGCCGACCAACCTCAAGTTAGTTGGCTGGGGGATGAGGTGTTGAGTGAAATGTTAATCGTTCACTATTCCTTCTTCGATGAAGATTTCCCCGAATCACACCAAGTTCAAGCAAGCCTTGATTCGGGAGCATGGACTCAATTAGAACCCCTTTGCACGGGAGAGCCGATTGGAGTTTTGCAATGTCAGGTAGTTTGGAATACTTCGGCTTTGATGGATGGCAGCCATAGTATTTCATTGGTTGTAAAGGACGGTTCCTTTTCCACAGACTCGCAGCAATTTGTATTCACTACAGGAGTTGAAGAAGTAAGTGAAGATGAGAATGAAGCCCTTGCCGCAATAATTTCTAACCCTATAGTTTGGGGCAGTTTTGTAGCATTGTTCTTCGTTGCTATTATTTTGCGCGGATTTAGGAAGGAAGGCGGAGGTGCTGATTTGGCTCAGGCAGAACAAACTCCACTGGCCGCATCTCCGAGACAAGCAGAAGATGTGTTGAAGGAAGTCGAGGTCGCCAATACCGGTTCAGAGAGTTCTGAAAATATTCGCTCAAATGCTGCAAAGGGCTCCGGTGGCTTACTCGATAAGGCTAATAGATTAAACAAGTGAAGAGAACAAGCCCCTCGTATTATTTCAAATAATTTCATTTGGTAATGTTTTCTAAAGGGGAATATTACCGTGTTTTTTACTCGGAGTCCATTCTTTTTTATTGCGAAGGAGACGCAAGGCTCGGCATAAGCGCAAACGAGTTTCCGCCGGTTCAATTACGTCATCCAGCCAACCGTTGCGAGCAGCAACATAGGGGTCGCCAAACTTTTTCTTGTAGTCGCTGACTAAATTTTGACGAACATTTTCTCGTTCCGCTTCTTCAACTGCATTGATTTCACGGCGGTGGATTACATTCACCGCCCCCTCTGCTCCCATTACTGCTAATTCAGCAGTAGGCCAAGCAATATTGTAGTCAGAACGCAGGTGCTTACAGGACATAGCAAGGTAAGCGCCACCGTATGCTTTGCGGGTAATTAAGGTTAATTTTGGGACCGTTGCCTCCGCATATGCATAGAGTAATTTCGCACCATGGCGGATAATTCCACCCCATTCTTGGATGACTCCGGGGAGGAATCCAGGGACATCTTCAAAAGTTACTAAGGGGATATTGAAAGCATCGCAAGTTCTAATGAAACGAGAGGCCTTTATTGAAGCATCTATGTCGAGGCAACCGGCCAATACCTTTGGCTGATTTGCGATTATTCCAACGGGCATACCGTCCATTCGTGCCAAACCTATGACAATGTTTTCTGCATATGCCTCAAATAGTTCAAGGAAGGCACCATCATCCACTACTTCTTCGATGACTTTTGTCATATCGTAGGGCCGGTTGGGATTATCTGGGACGAAAGTTTCAAGGTTTTCATTCGCTCTTTCAATTGGGTCGCCACTTGGCATGTGTGGTGGCATTGCATCAAAGTGGTCAGGGAAGTGGGCGAGAATTTCAGCGGCCAAAGCCATCGCTTCTTCTTCATCTTCAGCTATCAAACAGGCAATACCTGAACGGCTTGCATGCATGTTTGCCCCGCCGATTTCATCTGCAATCAATTCACCAGAGGCGAATTCTGGCGTTTCAAGTGGAGAGGAAAGGAATAGTTGGCCGTGTTCGCGTCCAAGAATTGTAAAATCAGCAAGTCCTGCTGCGAGCGCAGAAACTCCAACGACTGGGCCCAAAACTATACTGATTATTGGAATGCGTCCGCTGCATGAAACCATGTGGTCAAGAAGTTCGCCGGTTCCACCAAGTGCAGGGATTCCGTCGTGGGCTCGTTGTCCACCGCCATCCCAAATACACAATAGGGGAACTTTACTGCGTTCAGCCATTTCAACTACCTTGGTGATTTTCTTGGCGTGCATTTCACCCATGCTGCCGCCGTGCACGCTGAAATCCTGAGCGAAGCAATATACGCGTCGCCCATCAATTGTGCCATGTCCAGCCACTACTCCATCACCTAGATGCTTGAGCATGTGTAAGTTATGTTCACTTGCACGATGGGTAATGAATGTGTCAATTTCGATGAAAGACTCTGGGTCCAATAGCCAGCGTATTCGGTCGCGAGCAGTTCCGCGGCCACTAACGCGAATTGCCTCAAGTCGTTTTAGCCCGCCGCCTAATTCGGCTTGTGACTTTGCATAGGCAAGGTCTTCCAAGCGCTCAGCAGTAGGTCCACTTGTGGAACTAGAAACTGCGCCGGAGGCGTCACTTGAATCAGCGCCCATATAATGCTGGGTAAGGTGGAGGCTTTTGACTAAAGCGGTATATTTTGAAAACCCCTCACAATCATTATTTGATGGGTAGTAATTTTGGATATTGTTTGATTACGATCTAATATGAGTCGGATTTTCTCCAAGCAAATTGGACTGTAAATCCTCAGCAAGGTTTCGACCCTGAGATAAACTCCAGTGAGTTTTCACGACAATCGTATCGGGGGAAGAGTTACTCCCCTGACCAAGAATACCCATATTCTGCTGATTTCTTCCTTTAGAATAAACGTTCATATTTACCGGTCCATTAATGCATAGATTTGCCATGATAACATGGAGACCTTCTGCAATGACTTGTGAGATTGTCTCGGCAAGTTTGTCATTCTCGGGAGCATCACCGTTTGGATTTTCAATTGGTAGGTGTCCGAGCCCAGTGCCATGAAAAACGAGTGCAGAATAGCCGTTGTTTGCAACGGCAGAAACTATGTCGGGAAGGAGGTGTGGTCCGCCATTGAGTTGGGCGATTTTGATTTTGCAATCATACATGGTAGGAGAGGTGCTTTGCCGTGGTGCAGTACTGGCCAAAACCTCCTCATATGCGGGTGAGAGAGTGTGCGATGGCTTGCCGCGGTTGATATTGACGATTGCCAGTGGCTCTGCATTTATTGGTTTGAAGGCATCTCTTCGTGTTGAGTGAAGTTTTCTTGTGGAGCAACCGGGAAGTATTGCTATTTCTCCATCATTGGAATTTGCGTGCATTACTACTACAGTACTGTCTCCTAAGCCGCCGTTGATGGCTGGGCCGTTTGCGGCCCAGTGTACTGCTGCGATGAGATTTTCTCCGGCATCGGATGAGCCTCGGTCAGAAGAGCGTTGAGAACCGGTTACTGCTATTCTTCCCGGAGGTGAACCACCTTCTCCTGCCCATCCGAATGCAAGGGCAGCGGCAGTGATTGCAAGAGTATCGGTGCCGCTGGTAACAACGACGCCAACAGCGCCCTCTGCAAATGCTTGTGCCGATGCTGAAAGTAGTGAATTCCAATGTTGAGGGCGCATGTCATCAGACCACATATTGCCAATTTTTACCGCTTCAATACGAGCAATTTCAGCCAGTTCGGGTATTGCTGAAATCAACTCCTCTGGTTCAAAACTTGCAACAACTGCCCCGGTCGCATAGTCGACTTTTGAAGCGATAGTTCCGCCGGTATGAATAATACGAACAAGGGGTAAATTATTTTGCTCAGCATTCAATATTCCTTCCGAGTCGGTATTTTCAGAAGGCGATGAATCTGTAGGTTGGAGGGTGGTGAGTGAAAGTATGGCATTTACTGGATGGCTTACATTATATCCATTTACCAATTTTAGTGACAAATATCCAGGTGACGCAGGGGGGATGATGACACCAATGTGCTCTATTTCACCAGACCATGTGCGCAAGTTAACCTGCACCCGAGTCCCCTGTTCTGGAATCGCTGCCATGTCACCTGCTCGTGTGTAAGGCACTTGAAACTCTCCCCAAAACAATGCTAAGTTCAATTACATACATTGGAAAAAGTACTTGCCAATTAGAATAATTTTTTGTAAAAGCCACCTAGTTTGAAGCATTAAGTGCCGGGAGCGGGGCTTGAACCCGCGACCTTCGGATGTCTCAGACATCATCTTGGCTGACTTTTCAGCGCGACTCGTGCAAAATTGCTGCCCTATGAGTCCGACGCGCCACCAACTACGCCACCCCGGCTTTAGATGCGGCGACCAACCACCCCCCCTTGAAAGATGCGGATGATAAATCACTGAGTTATTGGGTTATTTCAAAATATGGCGAGGGGCAGAATACATGAGGTAAGTCGTTGTCGGCGATACATGGTTGACCTCTCAACTGCCATGGCCGCAGCCGGAGCCGAACGCGGTAAGCGGCAAAAAGGAGACAAAGATAAGAGAGGTAAATCTGGACGGAAACATGGTCTTGAGCCCTTTGACCCACAAAAGTATGTGGCCAAGGAAAAAGCCGACACTGCGTCAATGTGGCTTGTGCTTTTTTTCGCCCTTCTTATTGGTTCAATCACAAGATTTATCTTTATGCCCAATCTTGATGGAAGTGGTGGAAATGACCTTCTTTGGGTTGCCCCATTGGCAATGATTATCCTCATTCCTTCTCTTCATCGTCACATAATGCCGCAAAGTTTTGTTGAGCATTATACGAAGGGAACTTGGTTCAAAGCTGGCTTTCTTTATACCTTCGCCTGGTTAGCAGTAACATTCCTATTATCCAATCCTCCCTTTGGAGATATTGGTTCTCCTGAACCTTCTGCGGGCTGGACAATAATTCTTGAGGATGGTAGTGATTGGTATATGCCACAGGATAACTTAACTTCTAAGAATACAATTTTTTGGGAAGCAACTGATGGCAATGATGACCAATTCCTTGCAGGTGAGGCTTGGTTGTTATTTGCAATTGCAGATAATGCCGACCCAAATGATGCAAATTTTAAGGTTTCAATAAGCAAAGATGGCGAAAATTCTACTGAACTGAATATTTCTGAATCAGAATGGGATCGTATGATGGCTGGACGAGTTTCTGCAACTGAAGCATCTGCAAATTCCTCAATTGAATCTCACGATGTAGTGTTAGTTGATAATGATGCAGACCGGCCCATTGCGATAAACCTCGGTGAAGATTTAGAAGTCGGAATTTATAGTATTAGTTTTGAAGTGACTGAGCAGGGTGAGCCATGGGTTAATACAAATTCATGGACTTGGAAGTTGATTATTACTGAACAAGAAGCCTAAGTCCACGCTGGTTGCTGAAGTTCATTGTATTCACTGGCTAATTTTTCGCAGAGGTGAGCAATTTTTCTTTGCACTCGGGCAATTTCCCGCTCTTCATTCATTTTTCTTCTTCGGTTTATTCTAATAATACCTGCAAGAGGTGTCCAGCAGGCTAAATCAGTTAATTGCGTCGCATTCATGTGCATCCCAAATTATCCCAATGGGTTCTGAACTACCTCATTGTTGTAGGGGGGTGAGGGGAAAAGTGAAAGTGAATAATGCGGTTCAGCCTCCTCTTTTCTTTGTTCTTTATTGAAAGTGAAACAATTCCTCTCTCACGTTGAGATGAAAATAAAGTTCATCAGTATTGCCAATATATGGAATGGTGGAAGAGGCAAAGGTAAGTGGAAATACATTATTGAGTCAGTGCCTGACAAATTCTTGCAGTCATTGCATCCAATTGTAATTGTTCACCGCCTCCTTCAACCAATCGGAAATCAATTTCAGCCATTAATTCGGTGAGGTCAAGTTTTGCTAATTCGCTTAAGAAATCAGTATTGTAAAGTTCGCGGTGCAATTGGTTTACAAAATCGGTCCCTGCTAAGCCAAATTTGTCCAGCAATTCCCTTAATCTTCGGCGTGCTGCATGAAATCCATCTTCTCTACAGGCTAGTAAATATTGTTGTAATGCCTCAGGGGGCGCAGTTGCAGTAGTTTCATAAATCATGTTTCTTGTGACATGCCCATCAATTGCAGCAGCAACCTGAAGTGCAGTTAATGCTTTTCTCATATCACCAAGGCTTATCGCAACAACTGCGTTAGCAGCCTCATCATCAATTACTATTTTTTCAGAGGCAGAAACTTCTTGCACCTGTTCAAGTACATCTTTGTCTCCAAGAGGTCTAAATCGGAAAATTGCACAACGAGATTGAATCGGTTCAATAATTTTTGAGGAATAATTGCACGACATAATAAAACGGCAAGTTTCAGCATATTGTTCCATTATTCGTCGCAGAGCACCTTGTGCATCATTTGTCAAGGCATCTGCTTCATCGAGAAAAATAATCTTAAATTTTGCTCCGCCAAAGGGACTTGTTCGGGCAAATTGCTTTACTTTATTACGAATATCTTCCAATTTTCGCTCATCACTGGCATTCATTTCAAGCAGATTTTGTTTGAACTCCTTGCCGAAGACATCTCGAGTAAGTGCCATCGCCGCAGTTGTTTTTCCGGTTCCAGGTGGTCCTGCGAATAGGAGATGTGGGAATGATTTTTTTTGTGCATAAACAGACAATCTCTCAACCACTGCTGGTTGACCCTTTATCTCGCTTACCGACCTTGGCCGATGTTTTTCAACCCACAGTTCATTCATCTGATTCGTATTGCGGTTGCGGCAATGCTCAATGAACATTCCCATTGAAAACCTCCTTCAATTATTCATATTATTGAAGTCCCCGAAGGAACGCCCTTATGACCCATAACTACCTCGCCGTAGGCGAGTGCTTATGTCAGCCGCGCCAATTACCTCAGATTCTCGCTTCAAAACTCTATTATTTATTGCCATGTTTTTGTTTGCCGACATTGCTATACCTGCCTTTTTTCCGGCTGAAGAATTGGAAGAAATAAATGAAAGATCATTCGCCGTTTACAATTACGGTGCGAGTAAAGATGCAATGATTGATAGTTCTGCCCCCAATAATAACTTTGGCACCTTAACGACAGCATCTATTGGCCCTAATGCCATTATTGGTGAATCAAGAATGCTCATAGATTTTAACATTAATTTATCCTCAAGTGCAAATATTTCAAGTGCAGTATTAGATTTGACTTGCAGTACAAATGCCACTGTAACCGGCACAACATTTTTTGTCGCATCTTTAAGCCAAGCATTTCAAGAAAATTCTACAAACTGGTTGAATGCTGATAATACAACGGGATGGGATATGCCTGGTGCTGATGGAGATGCCGATAGAGGTGCGTGGGAGCCACCTCATGGGGAAAATGCGAATGGCACTTTTTCACTCAATGTTACGACCTTCGTTCAAAGCGCAGCAGCTGCCAACTCTACGACCCTTGGTTTCGTGATTTCGGCAACTGGGGCACAGTATTCATGCAGCACAAAAGAAGCACTAAATCCTACTGCAAGCCCAACTTTACTGGTCACATGGGGCGCAGGTACGCCTTCTGCAAAGGGTCAACTGACTCCAAATTTTGTGACTGATGGAAATGCACTAATGTCCTCTGACTTCATGTTAAATGCAGAATTAGACCCTGCCTTTAGTTGGATGAATATGCAAGGTAGTCAAGTTGAATTTCAATTGTCTTATGAGTCTTCATTTAAATCCGAACTTGATAGTTATTGGTATTTAAATTCCAATCTTAATAGCACTTTCCAAATGTCTTCAAGCAGCGGCTCTGTTAATATCCCAGGCGAAAATGCCTTCATTAATGGTTCGTCCTATTTCTATCGTCTGCGTGCAGTAAACGGTGATCAAGTTGGCGATTGGAATACCGGGTATTTCCACTCACCTGACCTTTCTGTAAGTGATAATGGCGATGGTACTGCAACAATATTGTTCAACTCAGATAGTATGGGATTAATTACCGATGCAATTGAGGACACGACTTTGGATGAAAGTAATAATGGAGGTAATACCGCTCTAGGAAGCCAAACTGCAGTTGTTGCAGGAATGTCTTTGCCAACAACCGACCAATATGGGTTGTTGCGATTTAATGCCAATACTTTTGGGATGCATCAAAATGCAACCATTGAAATGGCAGAGTTAGTCATGACTCGCTCCTCATACAATAGTGCGGCAGTAGTTTCTCTTCATCAGATGGATGAAAATGCAAATTGGACTGAGGAAAGTGCAACATTCAATTCTCCTAATGGAGTTGGGGCTTGGAATGATGGTGGTCGAGATTTGACATCATCTGCATTAGACTCTCTTTGGCTAAATCAAACAAGTAGTGAATTCCGCTTTGACATTACTTCATCTTATCAACATTGGTTGGATGATGGAGTCAACGGTGATTTATCATATTGGACAACTGTGCGCGGAATAGATGAGTCGCATTCTGCAAATACCAACATCCAATGGCATTCAACTGACTATTCAACCTCCGGTGATCAGCCTTTCTTAGAGATAACATATTCTTGGGGTAGTGGGGCTTCACCTTACCCAGTAAACCAACTTACTCCTATTGATGGAAGTGGGGCTTGGACAATGACTGGTTTTAACCTAAGTGGAAATACGACACCTTCTTTAACTTGGGATGGAACAAATTCTTCAACAAATTCCTATGACATTATTTTCCAACTTTCAAGTGACCGTGATTTCCGCAATATCATTGCTGAAGTTGACACCTCGTCAAATAATGACTTCGCTGCAAGCGATGGAATCTTCAATTTGTCTGCTTCCCACGGCCTTGTAACAGGTGGTTTTTATGGTTGGAGAATGGCTCACATGGGTTCAGATGGGCATGCCTCCGAGTGGACAGAATCAAACTTCTTTGTCCCAGAGATTAATTCAACATATCTTGGAAATGACCTTTATGAATTGCGTTTCAAACAAGGCAATTCCTCCTCACTTCTCGATCAACCATCTTGCCGTGATACCTATATTGATAGTGGAAGCCCAACTGATAATTATGGGAGTGAAATGGAAATTCAGACTTCCTACAATTCTTTCTCACAGGCCAATATACTCTGGGGTTGTGACCTTTCAGGGCATATGTTGCCTAATGGAATAGCAGTTACCGATGCTTCACTTTCAATGGCATTATCATATGCAGGGTCTTCTCCGAGTGTTGGCGCTTGGGAAAACTTGCAACATAATTGGACTGAAAATGGAGTTACTTGGAACACCTATGATGGAACAAATAATTGGGGTGTTGGAGGCGCATCAGGTTGGGAGCGAGGTAGTTTATTGGATTCTACAACAATTCCTACAAGTTCTTCCACAGGTACAACATTTGAGTGGAATATAACCCAAGGTGTTCAAAGTTCAATGCGAGGGAATGGGCAAGTGGATGTGATTCTAACTGTTCTAAATACTGGCAGTAATCCTGATGCTCTTCTATACTCAAATGAAGCCAGTGGCGCATACCTTCCCGAATTGGTTATGATTTACACCCCAGGCTCTAATTCAATGCCATCAAATCCTATTTTAGTTTCACCTGCCAATGCTTCGTGGTCGGTAGAAAGTGGCATTGAACCAGCACCCATTTTGCGACCCGAGTTGTCTTGGTCAATGGCTAGCAACATCACAATTGCCGGCTGGGTTGTTGAATTAGATACAATTTCTTCTTTCGACGGTCCTGATTTGCAAACATTTGCATCTTGGAATTCACTTGGGTTTGATATGCAAAATCAAACTTTCACAACAAATCAAGATTTGGCCAATGGTAAAGTGTGGAATTGGCGAGTAAGAGGTGTTTCTTCAACAAACCAATTAGGTGGATGGTCTTCAACTAATAATTTCCTTCTTCCTGACCTCACAACTTGGAGGCTTGATAGTAATACTTCTGCAATTGAATTACACCATGAAGAAGCAATCCCTGAATTGAATCTTCCAAGTTTCACAGATACTTGGGTTGTAGATAGTGGCTCATACTTTAACTCCGCTCAAAACTCTAGTAATGTTCTCAAAGTTGGAACACTATCATCTGGTGCAAGGGCAACTTCACTACTACATATCCCGCTGAATGAAATACCTTCTCCTTCAAATGCTCATGTGCAAAGGGCGACAATAAATCTTTATGCAAACTGGGGAGCATCCACTTCCCAGCATATTTCGATTCACCCTTCTGCTGTAGCATGGACCTCTTCAGCGAATGGTTTGACCTATGATGGTGTGAATAATTGGAGCGCAAATGGCTCTCTAGGTGCGAGTGATTATGGAGTCATGGTTGATGTTCGTCCAGTGACCCATGCTTCGTGGAACCAATTTGATATTACCGAGATTGTACAAGAGGCAACCTTGGCTGGACAAACATACATTGGCCTGACTATAATGGGCGATATTGGTAATGGATTGGTTGAATTTGCCTCAACAGATGCTTCAAGCAACTCGCCTTGGCTAAATGTTACTTGGACTACAGGCAATGCTTCTTCCGTAGCACAGACAGGTTCGCCTTCTTTGCCAATTGATGGCTCAATTCTTTGGGGCACTGGTTCACATGCAATGCTGCCTGCAGAAACACCAACGCTTACTTGGACTCACCAAACCCCTTCTTCTGTTGATGACTGGCGACTCTTTATTTGGGTAAATGGAAGTAATGAAAGAGACGGTTGGCTTGTACATGATACTCGTGATTCTCTTACTGGCTTTGACATAGCAAATCTTTCATGGACACCTGCAATATCGCAAACTAGTGGTAAGACTCAAAGATGGTTTGTACAACCAATTATCAATGACATTCTCGGTCCACGAAGTAGTAATTATCATTATCATTTGCCGACTCAAATGAGTGATGAAATTAATTCAACTGACGCTTGGCTTAATGTTGTTGAAGGCGCTTTAGTACCAGACATATCTTATGCTCATGTAATTGAGGATACTTGGATTTACAGTGCATCCCAATCCACAAATTACGGTAATGCTGCGACTATTAATCTCGGGCAAAGTAGTAGTGGATATCGCTCACATGGCTTGCTTGAAATCGACGTTTCAGTCTTACCTGTGCCTGCTCCATATGAAGTCGTAAGTGCAACTGTGAAAATGTACCGGTTGTCGGGAGATAATTCTGATGTTGAAATATCTGTGTCAGACTTATATCGTGATTTCAGTGAAGTAAATGCAACTTGGAATGAATACGAAACTAATCAAAGTTGGTCTCAATCAGGAGCAATTGGAACAACTGATTCAGCATTCAGCACTTCCGTGAGTACTGTTTCTTCAACAGGATGGATATCATGGGATGTAACACAACTTGCTCAAGCAGCATTAGCTCGTGGGGACGAAACATTACGCCTATTATTCCAGCCGGTGAATGGCACAGGAACTCACCTTTTCGCCTCCTCTAGTAATATTGTCTCTCTACGTCCACAACTAAACATGACAATTAGAACTGGAAGCCAATGGCTACCAAGCGAATCAACATCCTTAATGCCAGCAAGTGGTTCTACAATGTGGAACCTGTCTGCATCCCTACCATCTGGTATGGATAATATTGATTTGAGTTGGTCCTCTAGCCACTCCAATGTATCCTATCACTTGCAAAGGGGAACTGATTCATCATTCATTAATGTGGATGATATTTATTCAAATGATACAGGGACTTGGGGAAGTGGCGACTTTGATGTGGCAAACCAGACATATTCTCTCTTAGCAGCAGATGCTGGGATTGACGAGTGGAATTTCTGGCGTGTTCGCTCAATACAAGGGCACATTATTGGAAATTGGTCACAAGTCAATCACTTTAGAGTGCCCGGAGATCATGGTTCTGACGATGGAACTGGAAACCTAACCTTGAATTTGCAACGAGGTACGGTCTTTGTTAATACTAGTATCGTGCCTTTAGTTCCTGATGTTACTATTGATTCCTCCTTTGCCTCAACCAACACCGGTTCTTCTTCAGCACTCTACCTTGGAGTCAGTAATTCTGGTTCAGGTGAATCAAGAATTCTTATGGAATTTGACCTAAATGAGTTGCCTTTCCCTGCAAATATGACTCCAACTAGTACGGTATTGTCATTGTACAGAACTGGAATTTCAGGTGGGCAAGGGTTGACAGTTGCTGTATATCCATGTTCGTCATATTCTGAATCTGGAGCGACATGGAATAATGCTCCAACTTGCAGTACAACAGAAATCACTCGTAGTACTATTGGTGTTGTTCCACCTACTGGATGGTTACAGTGGGATATTACTTCACTTGCACAATCTAATGTAGCAAATGGAAATTATACCTTGACGGTGATGTTAGCAGTCGTCGGTACGCCCGGTGCAAGTCATTCATTCTACAGTAGCGATTCCTCTTCAACGACATATCGTCCTCAGTTATCCTTTGAATATGTAGATAATTCAAATGGCACTCAACCACCTGCACAACCTACTTTGGTTTATCCTACTGATGGCGATGTACTGTATGATAATTCTAACTGGACTCTAGCGTCAATCCAGAGGCCGGTTTTGCAATGGAATCCTGTGGCAAATGCTACTGCTTATGTGTTGACAATTTCTAATAACTCGGGGCAGACAAAATTCCGTTCTTGGACGAACATTGGTTTCTCGGGAGCAAATTATTCCTTCCAGTCTGATCTCAGTTCCGGCGAATCATATCAATGGTGGGTTCAAGCGATAAATGGTTCAATCCCTGGTCCAGCGAGTAGCAGGTGGTCTTTTGCAATTGGTAACCCAATTAATAATACAGATAATTCAGATAATACCTATACCTATTGGTTAAGGCATGGCGCTGAAGTAGCAGACTTCGGCCATGTATCTATTCTCGATTCAACTATAAAATCAGCAAATGCAGATACTGCCTTTGAGGATTCTGATTTACAGATTGGGTCAACTTCATCAGGTGATGAAATGCGAGCATTTGTTGTTCTAGATACAAGTTCATTACCTCTAAACCCAAATGCTAGAGTTCACTCAGCAAGTGTTGGATTATATATTAAATCTACAAGTATGTTTCCAGGAGTTCCGATGACTACCTTCACCATTTCTGCTCACCCTCTATTGGGCAGTGGATATACACCTCTTGGCACCACATGGAATAATGCGACTGCAAGTATGCCTTGGGGTGCACCTGGGCTACAATCTGGAGTAGATTACGGGCTTGCAAGTGGAACTGTGACATTTAATGTCGCCCATGGCGATACCGGTTGGGTTTGGCTCGACCTCTCACAATCTGGGCTAGATTTAACATCAAGTCATCCATATGTATTAATTGGTTCTGGACAAGCATACTTGAATATTGCACATTCTCAAGATTCAAATGAAGACCATCGCCCAGTAATGTTGATGAATTATACAACTGTTGATAGTATTGCTATTAGCCCAGGGCTTGGTACAACTACTGATGCCGATACGCCTGTGCAATTTAGTTTCAGTATGTATGATGCAAATAGCCAAGCAATTGCAGGTAATGTAGAATGGAATGCTGAAAATGGCAGTATCTCAAGTGCTGGAATGTATATTCCACATACTGTCGGCATTTGGGACGTTTCCGCTTGTTTTGGACTACGATGTGAGATAATACAAATTCAAGTCACACCTGGCGCAGCAGTATCTCATGTAGTCACTCCGCTTTCGGGTACAATTACCGCCGACGAAAGTTTTGATATTCAAGTAAAGGTACTTGACCAATATTCAAATCAAGTTACTGGAGAAAATATAAATTGGCAAGCTACCAACGGCTCCTTTGCAACCATCAGCCCTCCATCTGGATGGAATGAAGCAGCCACTTTCATGCCATGGGCAAAAGGTCCACAGGTAGTATCGGTTGAATGGAATGGAGTATCTATCAATGTCAACATCCAAGTTCATCCTGGAATTGCAGATCACTTTGAGATTGGTAATTGCGCCGATGGTGACTTGATTGTACCTGCTGGAACAACTTGTCAGTTAGCATGGCAACTTTATGATGTCCATGACAATATGCTACCCGATAGTGCAGCAGGAAATGTTTCTTGGACAGTACAATCTGCTGGTGGAAACATTAGCAATGGCGCATTTGAAGCAGACCACATTGGTGAATGGATAATAAATCTAACAAGTGCAAGCGGAGTAAATGCCACTACAAATATCACCGTTGTTTATGGTGTTATTGATTCACTTGAACTTTCGGCGAGCGACTTATACATTACAGCAGACGAAGTAATTTATCTAAACACAACTAGGATTGATATCAAAGGCAATAGATTACAAATCGACTTGCCTGCAGAAAATTGGACCATTGCTAGCGGATGGATTACGCCAGGCACGGGAGGTGCCCCTGCTGTTTGGGAGCCAGAGGATGTTGGAAACAAAGTGATTTCTGCGTCTTATGATGGCTTGCAATCTTCAGTATATATTGGAGTTTCACATGGAATTCTTATTGATTTAGAAGTAGATATTACAACTTTGAAAAACATCACTGCTGATGAATCTTCAGTTTTGAAAGCATTTGGAGTTGATTCCAAGGCAAACCGCTGGCCAGTAGTCGTACAATGGCGAGTTACCCAAGACCCACAAAACAACCAAGGTTGGTTATCTGATACTAACTGGTCTCAAACTACCTTTGACCCGACTTCAGTAGGGTCGTTTGATGTGAGTGCAGTCTATACAGATGAGGAATCAAATTTTTACAATGTAGATACAAATTATGTCATCACTCATGGAATTCTTGCTGGTATTGTCTTTGAATCCCCTGCAACTAATGACCCTCATTGGTCAGATGGTATTTTTGAGATAACTGCAGACGAGGATGTTCAAATTGCAGTTTCTCTTGCTGATTCAAATGGTAATCAAATTGATAATAATATTCTCAATTGGACAGTCAATGACGTTGAAGTGACTTCTGAAATGGTTCTCTCAAATTTCCTTTGGGATGGAGAGCAGACAATAGGTGAATATGTGATAAAGGCTACAAATGGCTCATTCTTCGACATAATTACTGTTAATGTAAGTCACGGAAGAGCACTTGTGGTAACTCATGCACAAAGTGCTAATTCTGTAGAGGCAGGTAACTCCCTTACCGTACAAATGACCGGAACAGATGCTGCGGGTAACCAATTTGCTCAAGATGTATCTTGGGCTGGTGGCGATTTATCAAAGATCGCTGATGGTGCCTACCAATATGATGCGACAACCGCAGGCTCATACACCTTGACATACACATTACCTGGTGCCCAAGGCGGGGACTGGAATGTGGAAGTATCGCCTACTTATCTTGATCATTTTGATGTTGTAATTGATAAATCAACAGTGGAACAATTAGAGAAAATCACAATGTCCATTGAAGCATTTGACCGCTATAATAATCCGTTGAATGTTCCAAGTGGTGCGCAATTATCTGTGCAAGCAAGTGGAAGAGGTGAAATATCGGGTAGTGGTAATTCATACACTGTAACTACTTTAGAAGAAGGTGCACATAGCATGACAGTCACAAGCAATGTAAATGGGAATGTTGTTAGTGCAAGTGCATCATACAATGTAACCGGAAATATGGCTGGGTTCTTTGCTGCTGGTGGCACCCTGTACTATGTTGGTGCAGGTTTAATCGGCTTAGTTTCACTAATCCTATTTGTCCTTGTAATAATTCTGTTCCGAGGCAGTACTGATGACTATGATGACGAAGATTGGGAGGATGAAGATGAGGAAGATGTGGAAGTCAAAGATCAACGTCCTATCCTTGAGCAAATTCAAAGCGGGCCAAGTGAGCCTGCTCCCGAAGATAATTCTGCGGAAGAAACAGGCGATGGAATCACTGTAGATGATGACGGTGTTGAATGGTATGAGGACGAAACCGGTGTTTGGTGGAGTCGCGGACCTAATGATGAGGAATGGGAAGAATTTGTTGAGTGAGAAAGTAATATTTTTCTATTCGATATTCAATCCGTATTAAATTGTTGGCGTTGGTTTCTTGAGGGCCACCCTTCCTGCCTTGTCCGGTGTAAACCTTGCAAACCCACTCACACCCCTCTCGCAGATACCTCTCAATGCTTTTCTGCACGCTTTTTATGCTAAGTTTGCTACTCCCTATTGCGAGTGCTGGACCGGTGGTAAGAGTAGAAATTGATCAACAACCTCCAATAAGCATTGATGCTGATAGCCAGTTCCAATTTTCAGCTTCATTATTTGATTCGTCTAATACTACAGTTTCAGGCATAATTACTTGGATGGCTAGTAATGGAAGTATTGATTCTGCAGGATTATTCACACCTCATTCTACTGGTAATGTGACAATTCATGCTTTTTCCAATGGCTATAATGATTCTGTAATAGTAAATGTTACTGCAGGTTGGCCATATCATCTTTCGCTTTCTGCTAATTTGACTGAAGTTCAACTTGGAAATGGAATACAATTATTGCCGTCATTAACCGATGCTCATGGAAATAGTGCATATGGGCATCAATTATCTTGGACAACTTCGCAAGGGATCGTGAATTCCTCAAATGTGTGGTTTCCAGACCAAGTTGGAAATGGAAGCATTGAAGTGCATTGGGGGGAACTAAGTAGTTCAGTGAATCTTTCAGCGACAACTGGGCCTGCTTCTTCAATGTCTCTTCCAACTGGTCTCAGTGTGAGTTCGGGTAGTAGTATTGAAATAATTCCAATCGTCACTGATACTTGGGGTAATGCTCTTTCAAACCAAAGTATAGGTTCTCTTCTATGGACCTCGGAAAGTGGGAGTATCAACAATGGTGTATTCACTGCTAGTTCAACAGGCTATTGGCTCATTACCTGTGCGACAAGCAATGGGATAAGTGCCAAGACAAACATCACCGTCACCTCTGCCACAATTGATATCGTAGAATTGATTGTTGAAAATCGGACCTTTAGAGCCGACGAAGCGGTGGAATTGGTTGTAAAAACAACAGATGTATATGGTAATATTGAATATTCTACGCCCCTTCTTTCATCTTGGTCATTTGCTTCAGGTTCACTTCGCTTTGGTCAAAACGCAACCGAATGGTTACCTGGCCAAGTAGGAAACTGGACACTTTCACTGGACTATATGGGATTCAATGTTAGTATTGTTATTGATGTAGTTCATGGCCATGCCGAGGAGATATTATTGGTCACTGAAGGCAATAGAGTCAGTGCTGATGATGAGATAACCTTGTATATGCAAGCGAGCGATATTCGAAATAATCGCTGGGTAATAGTTGGGACTTGGGAAATGAGTGATTCAAGTCAAGATGAATACTTAGAATCATTTGGAACTTGGGCAAAATATGATGCCAATCTTGCTGGTGATTGGCAAATTGAGGGAGATTGGTTTGATGAGGAACAACAACAATTCTTCAGCGCTGAAATTACACTTTCGGTAATTCCAGGACGCCTAGCAAATATTATTCTTCAAGGAGAAGGTACAACAATTTCAACAGATGAAATACTCGAACTCAACCCTATTTCAACTGATGAAGATGGAAATGTAATTAGTAATATTTTAATGAATTGGACAGTAGATGATGTTGATGAAACAACTTCCTTCCGCCTACACCGCGGAATATATTACCCCGAAGATACTGGGTTGCACGAAATCAGGGCATTTGCTGATGGAGCCTTTACTAGCATCATGGTCGAAGTAATTCCTGGGCGCGCAAGAAATATTTTGCTCGACATACCAGAAAATGTTCTTGTTTCCTCGGGCAGTAGTGGAGCAATTGCTTTTACTGCGACAGGTTTGGACCTTTCAAATAATTCATTTTTGATTAATGAAATGTCGTGGGTTATTCCTGAAGGTGCGGCTGAAATTTCGGCGGGTGCTTCAAGTGGAGAATGGATATTGGAAGGCAAAAAAGCAGGTGTTTGGGATATAGAATTGGTCTCCGACGATGCTTCTCATTTCTTTGAATTAACCATACGTGCAGGTGATGCTGCCGTAATTGAATTAGTAATGTCTTCCGAGAAATTAAGACAGGGTGATGAATTATTGATTGATGTACGTATATATGATTCGCACGGGAATGATGTTGAAGTTTCCCCGGCAGAATTAGTCGTGAGCAGCACTGCAGGGAAAATCACTCATGTGAGAGATGGAAGTTGGTTAATTTCTCTAGATGAAGGAGGTACGGACCATGCAGTCACTATTCGTTTAGGCAATCTCACTGAGCAGCGTTTCTTTGATGTTCAAGAGGCATTACTTAGCGGCGTATTTGGTTCCTCAAATGCGACAGTACTAGCGGGAATATCAGTACTCTCTGTGATTCTGGTAATGCTAATATTCCTTATGCGAAGGTCGAAAGGAGATAGCGCGGAATGGGTTGGTGAAAAAGTGGAACCACATATACCGCCAATAGCGTCACCCACCCCCGAGTACGAAGCGGAATCTCCGATCCCCTCACCAGAGACTCCAACTTTCACCGAGGCTTCTCCTGCCACTCATGCAGTTGTCACTGCAGAAGCTACTCCATATGTTGCTGCAGATAGTGTCCCGGCTTACCCTCTCACTCAAGTCAACTCTGACCCATATACTGAAGTAGCAAATGCCGGTGCAACTGAAAATATTTACTCTGAATCTGAAGTAATGTCTGCCATCGCAATTGCTGCTGCTGAACAAGCCAAGGCAACAGGTGTAATGGTTGCTGCAGAAGGTACAGTGCAAGGTGAATCTGGTTGGTATTATGATTCAAGTGGTGAATTAACAAATTGGCGCGTAGAAACAAATGGGGCTTGGACAAGAATACAATAGGTGATTGGATGAGAAAATTTGTGGTATTGATATTGATTGCTGTCTTGTTTAGCAGTGGTCTAGTCAATTCACTTCCTTTGTCGCAAGAGATGAATAAACAATTCACAATCCCAGGTTGTACAGATAATCCAAGTGTAGATTCAATTGAAATTAATTACCCCGGTTCGGGAGGCATTCCGGCTGACCAAGTATTACAATTCAATGCTACAGTTCGTGATAATCTTTCTCAAGTATTGTCAACTTATCCTACTTGGGGAACAAATAATGGCAGTATTGACCAAAATGGGCGTTTTGTTCCTTGGGCTACGGGTTCTGTTGAAATTTGGGCTTGTGCGGGCGATATCAATGAATCAGTGACAATAAATGTCCTTCAAGGAACTACAGTGGGCGCTGAACTATTGCTTCATTCCGAAAATGTGACTGCAGATGATTTAGTTGAATTGATGCCAATGCGAAAGGATGAACGGGGTAATTTGGCCCCCGTCCTCGTGCCAACTGATAATTGGACTATCCCAGTTGGAAGCAGTTTGTCCGGAGCCTCTCCCATATACTGGGTGCCTGGAGAAAAAGGTGAACAGGATATTTCTGTAAATATTTTGGGATACGATGTTAGTCGAACTTTGAATGTGAGTATTGGGGTTGCACACCATTTACAAATTCAAACATCTTCAACTACATATAATGCCGATCAAGAAATAATGCTGCTACTTTCTTTGGTTGATCAAAAGGGCAATTATTGGGGAGTATCTGGTCAATGGAATAACGATTCTGAATTGCCTCTGTCTAATGATACTGGAGTTGAAGTATTTGCTTATCCTAGTGAAGTTGGTATTTGGCAAGTGTCTGCTTCATATTCAGGGAATGAAACTGACGGAGAGACTTGGTTTACATCAGTGAATCTTAGTATTAGTACTGGAAGTTTAACAGGGACTGAAATTTCGGGTTTTTTAGTCGACCGTAGTGGAGTAGGCGTAGAGGTAGGTTTCTTGGAAGGGATTGTGCAAATGACAACAGATGATCGATTTATAATGTCTCCAGTATTACTTGATGCAGAGGGCAACTCAATAGCAGTATCTTCAGTGATGTGGAGTTTGAGCGCTGATTACATAGAAGGAACTGAATTGTCAACTAACTTAGAATATTCCTTCGCTCCTGAATTAGTTGGAAACCACATTCTAACGCTCACTCCGGATGGTGGGATTCCCGCAAGAATCACATTGGAAGTTCTTCATGGTGCGGCGGTTGAAGTTATTGTAAGTAATCGGGGCAATTCCGATTTGGTTGTGCCAATCGGAAGAAATTTGAGTATTGATGTGAAAGGAATTGATGGAAAAAACAATCACTTTCCAATGGATGTTAGTTGGATAATTCCTGCCCACGCAGGCAATATCTCAAATGGCTCATTAGGAGTTGGAAATTATGAATATCAACCCGGCAATCAAACACCCTTGAAAGTACATACCTTTGTTGTACGAACTGCTCTTGGACCACATGATGTTCCGGTTAGAGTAATATTGGGGCAACTCGATCATTTGACCATACACATTGATTCAAATTTACAACAAGGAGCGGAGGTACTTATTGGCATCATTGGACATGACGAGAATGGCAATCCTGTGCCAATAGCAAATGGTGATGTTGTTCTTTCAAGTTCAGCGGGAGCAACAACTTATCGTAATGGTGAGCATTATTTAAAATTAGAAAAGCAAGGAATTCAGCATCAAGTAACTGCTGAATATGAAGGGATTGCTCCATCTGTTGAGTTTATTGATATTGAAGCAACTTTACTTGCTGGTGTATTTGGTTCTTCTGAAGCAGTCCTAATGGGAGCGATTATGTTTGCCTCAATCATATTGTTATTGGTAGCAACCTTGACCTACAAAAAATCTGGTGAGAGGGTAAAATCTGATGATGAAATTATAGCAGAAAGAGAGGCTGAAAAAGAGGAATTACGTAATTCATTGACACGTTCGGGAAGCGAAATAAATGCATCTAATGAAGAAATTACTGGTAATTCACTATCTGAAAACACCAAGGAATACACTTCATTGCCTCCCGTTACTTCACCTCCTGTAATTACGCAAGGATTAGCAGTTCACCCAGCATCAATGCCTCCACCTTTGCCGCCGTTCGCACCTATGCCTTTTGCAGCACTACCTCCTCCTGTTTCTCCACCACTCCCCCCTCAACTCAATGAATTTTCTACACTCCCACCCAATGCCTTCGCCGCCCCACCACCACCTCTTCTGCCAGATGCACCTTTGCTTCAAGCACCAGTCATTGACAACACTGCTCAACCGGCTGCCTCATCTACTTACGTTCAGACAAGCATTAATGCTCAAGATGCCCTTGCTCTGTTGGGATCAAGTAGCGATGAGGAAGTTCAAACCGAAGCAGAAACTTCGACCCCTGTTGCTCCTTCATCCAGTCCACCTTTGCCGGCAGAAGGATTGCCCCAAGGTTGGACAATGGCTCAATGGAATCATTACGGTGAAGAATGGTTGAAAAACCAATCTTAAGGAAAAAATTTGTTGCTATTGCAATAATTCAAGTACGATTATTTTTTTCAAAAACTGAGTAATGCTTGAGTTTACTCAGTACGATTCTTTTTCATTGGGGAAATCCTTGCCTCTGACATCCTCACAGTACTGGGTAACTGCTTGGCTTATTTGATCTTCAAGAGAAAGGTAACGACGTAAGAAACGAGGGCTAAAATCAGTAGTTATTCCAAGCATGTCGTGTAATACCAATACTTGTCCATCACAATCAGGTCCGGCTCCAATTCCAATAGTTGGAATGGAAATGGATTCACTAACTCTTTTTGCAAGAGGTGCGGGTATTTTTTCCAATACAATAGCAAAACAACCGGCCTCTTCCAAGATTTTTGCATCACTAATCAATTTTTCAGCCTCTTCCTCTTCCTTTGCTCTTACAGTATATGTGCCAAATTTATAGATGGACTGAGGGGTTAAGCCGAGGTGTCCCATTACGGGGATTCCTGCAGTAAGAATCCGCTTTATTGAATCTACAATTTCTACTCCGCCTTCTAACTTGACTGAATGTCCAGCCGCCTCTTTCATTATTCGTATTGCCGAATCAAGGGCGATTTTTGAATTTCCTTGGTATGTTCCAAATGGCATATCTACAACAATTAGTGCTCTCTCAACTGCTCTTTGAACACATTGTGCATGGTAAATCATTTGATCGAGAGTTATTGGAACTGTTGTGTCGTGTCCAGCCATAACATTTGCTGCTGAATCTCCAACGAGAATTACATCGACACCTCCTCTGTCAACTAGTTTGGCTAATGAATAATCATATGCCGTGAGCATTGTGATTTTTTCGCCAGCCTCTTTCATTTCAAGAAGAGTATTAGTGGTGATTTTTCGGGCCTTTCCGTGAACTGACACAATCTTCCCTCATGTAAGGGGTGGAGTGCATAAGGTTTCAAACTCTCGCATATTGAAAAAATGCTGGAAAGCAGGGAAATAGCAAAATCAATTATCATTTTCCGAATTCTGTTCTATCAACTTCAAAAATTCATCAATATCCAACACTCCATCTGCATTTTCATCGGCTGCATGGAAATATTCTCTAAGTGCATCATGACCTTCGGTGCAACATCCCAAGGCATCCATAGCAGCAATAAATTCATGCAAATTAAGGTGATTATTGCCTTCCCTATCTGCAGCATGGAATGCGGTTATTCTGCGGCGGCGTTCTGCTTCATCAGCGTTTATAAACATCAGTTTGAATGTTTCCCATGGCGTGATTTTTGGTTGATAGTGCTTTTTTCCATAACTAAAGAAGATAAATCCTCCAATCATTATTGCTGCTCCGCCACCAAAAAGTGCCTCTTTGCCCATGAAAAAGAGCAAACACAGTCCTGCAAAAACTCCAAATAATTGAGTTGCTGGTCTAAATGGTGCATTATATTCAGGCTCATACCAAGCATGAGAGGGAGTTGCTTTTCTTAGTATCAATACACATAAGCACATCAAAACATACACCATTATTTGGAAGCCAGATGCGTACTCTGCAACAGCATGAACATCAATGGTGACTAGGGCAATAGCCATCGCTCCCGCAGTTACAATAATTGCCCAGTGTGGC
The DNA here is from genome assembly GCA_018649825.1 of Methanobacteriota archaeon. Lineage (GTDB taxonomy): Archaea > Thermoplasmatota > Poseidoniia > Poseidoniales > Poseidoniaceae > PSPT01. The sequence goes on along the minus strand of JABIHC010000133.1, from coordinate 1,913 downwards.
GTTTCAAATTTCCCATGTACATCTTCAAGGAATTCTGGTAATAAGTTGTCTCGTGACATTGCGTAAAGATATCTTGAGGCGGCAAGGATTCCAGCAAGTGCCATTGAGGTCATTGTGAGAACTGCAATTGCTGCTGCAATAAGTCCGATTGTTGAACCACCTATTATTTCTGCAAAAACTCTAACTGGATCCTCAATTGCATGACCTGAAGAATCAAAGAAAGATTCATGCGGGATAACAGCAACCATTGTTGCTACCAATACGGCATATAATATGGCGCCAATCGCCAAAGATGTCATTATACCTCCAGGGAGATTACGACCTGGATTTTTTACTTCTTCACCAATTGCTGCTACTTTAGCAACACCTGCATATGAGACTAGAACAAATGCAGCAGCCTCACCCATTAGCATCCAATCATCTGTTCCATGCAAATCAACTGAGGCGCGTGAATAATCAACATCTCCGTTAATAATTGCCCAGAATGTAAGCGCAATGAGCATAAAGATTGATAGTGTAACTATTGGTGTTTGAACAACCTTTATTTTTTTCATGCCCAATATATTTACAAGTGCGATTAATATTAACATGCCGAGAGCGCTAGCCAAAGCAGAAAAGTCACTACCCCACCATTCTTGCAATATCATCAAATATGCCGAAAAACCAATCAATGCAAATGCAGCCTTTAGCAAAAATGAAGCCCAAAGACCCAAACCGGTCATTGTCCCAAACAATGGTCCAAAAGTGCGCTCTACGAATACGTATGACCCCCCAGAAGTTGGCATCGCAGAGGCAAGTTCACTTTGAGATAATGCTCCCGGAATAACTACCATTGCAGCCAAAATATATGCAAGCCAAACTCCTCCTCCTACCATTGCATAGGCAAGGGACGGTAATACGAATAATCCACTTCCAATCATTGCAGATAATGAAATAATAATGACCGAAAACAAACCTAATTTTCGTTCAAGTGTTTCAGAAACCATCTCAATCGGCTGGAGTACGATACCCACAAGGTCCTTTGGGCTAGTGGGCGTCATATCTGCTCCTCGCAAAACTAATAGTTGAACATTGCTTCTCAAATAATTGTAGTATCTGTGTTAGGAAGCTAGGAATAGAAGTCAAAAAGATGCGATGACTTTCATTTCTATTGCAATTGGTGTAGGGAGTGCATTAATTGCAAGAGTGGTTCTTGTAGGTCCAATATCTGCAAAGTATTCTGAATATACTTGATTATATATCGCAAAGTCTCGTTCCATGTCAATTAGGAATACCGTAATGTCTTGGACTTTTTCAAGTGAAGAACCTGCACTTTCAAGAACTCGTTTGACATTTTCTATACACATCCGAGTTTGTGCGGCAATATCATATTCAAGTGATGTTCCGTTTTCATCACGGCAAGGCCCACCTGGAATCTCATCTGTATTAGGGGTGCGTGAACCCACACCAGAGAGGTATAGGAGTTCTCCCACTTTTCGTGCATGAGGATATGCGCCCACAGGTTTAGGGGCACTTTGGGAATTAATGGCAGGAGTATCAATATCTGAATTTCCATCATTGGAGGTAGCAGTGGAAGTGGCGACCTCCTTCTCCTCAATTCCTTCAAGCACACTTCGGTCACCAGAAAATACCTCTACGTCGTCCTCATCGTATTCTTTATCTCCGGCACTATTTTCTGTTGGTGTAAGTAGTACAACTGCGCCGCCGGCACCATGTAGGGCCTCATATGCGAGAACCTCTCCTTTGAGATTATTGGTTTGTCCATTGACTCCTGAGAGAAACCACATCGGTTTGAAAGAAACTACTTTTTGCACTCTTATTTGCGAATGAATCTGTCGTGATAATTGGGCAATATCTTCCAATCTGCCCTTTTCCAGTAATTCCAATATTTTTTGATTCCATTCGTCGTCTTT
>JABIHC010000072.1 GCA_018649825.1 Methanobacteriota archaeon | reverse complement strand
GGGGCTTCCATTCCGGCTTCGCCATTATCCTCGTCATCATCATCGACCAAATCAGCAGGTAATCTTGCGGTGAAGATAATGCTATCAGAGTAACCACCTTTTGCTTTATCTCGCAATTCCATTACCATTGTCCCCTTTGAACTTCGCCCCTTGGTGATTGCAGTTTCACCGGCCTTGATTCGAATCATCATTCCCTTCTTTGTCAGCAGGAAGATTTGGTCGCCTAAGTCCGGTATTTGACGCACACTTACAACTTCATCTCCTTCGTTCAACTTCATTGTAGCTACACCCTTTCCACCTGGGTTAGTTCTACGGTATCCGTCTGTGTAGAATGCAAGTTCTCCCTTAGAATCAATTTTTTGATTGCCCTCTGAGTCCAGCATTGGCAGACGATCTGCAGTTCCTAATTCGGTTCTCTTACCCATTCCGTATTTGGTAATTGTAAGGATTTGAGTTTCGGGATTCGCAGTAACTAACATGCCAACAACGGTATCTCCTTCAACCTTAAAACGAATTCCGAATACGCCAGCAGATACCCTGCCTGAGGCTCTAATTTTAGAACATAAAAAGCGCGCTGCGAGACCATTTGAGGTGTAAATTAAGATGTCATCATCATTTGTTCCGTGACGGACATTCACCAAACGGTCTTCATCTATCTTGAAGCGAAGGGCATATTTCCCATTACGGTTTATCTTCACGTATTCACTTAACTTTGTCTTCTTAATTAGTCCCTTTATCGTAGAAAATAGGAGGAAGTGGTCGTCTGGATTATCAATTAGGTCTCTTGAAATTGGGAGTATAGTAACTACATTTTCGTCCTCACGGATTCTCTCAATGAGATTTCTAATATGGGTTCCTCGAGACAGACGACTGGCTTGAGGGGTTTCCCATGCGCGCAGACCGTACACTCGCCCTTGATCGGTAAAGATTAACAATCGGTCCTTACTGAAACAGGTGATAATTGCTTTAGGGGTATCTTCATCCTTGGTTGTGACACCTTTCAAGCCCTTGCCTTTGCGCTTTTGCACTCTGAAAGATTCGGCAGGAGTATGACGGATATATCCATCATCTGAAAGTGATATTACTAATGCTCTTTCAGCGATTAAGTCCTCTCTATCCATCGATAATGGCATTGGGTCGATTATACTTCGGCGGTCATCACCATGCTTTTCTACCATTTCATTTAATTCGGTAGTAAGAATATTCAATCTCCGTTCACGGCTTGCCAAAATATCTGACAATTCATTAATTACCACTTGTAATTCATCATATTCGTCTTGGACCTTTCTTACATCAAGACGAGATAACTGGTATAGACGGCGCTCGGCGATTGCTTTCGCTTGAGGTATTGAAAAGTCGAAAGTATCAACGCCAGGGAAGTCCTCCTCGCCGCGAAGAATTCTTTCAAATTGCTCTCTGCTTTCAGAACCTCGGCCGGCCTTTATGACATCATCAATACGGTCTTGAGCCTTGACTAAACCTTCCAAAATGTGTGCCCTTCGCTGAGCCTTGTCAAGTTCAAACTGAGTCCTCCTCTCAATAACATCCTCGCGGTGACGCACATAGGTGTGAAGCATCTTTGAAAGAGTCAAGAGAATAGGTTGATTCTCTAGTACACCCATCATGTTTGCAGAATATGATTCTTGTAGTCTGCTTGAACGATAAAGTTGATTCAATACTGCATGAGGGTCAGCGTTCTGTTTCACTTCAATTACGACGCGTATTCCTTCCTTGGATGATTCATCTCTTATGTCGCGAATACCTTTGACGGTTTCTTTTGATACGAGATCAGCGATTCCTTCAAGCATTGGTCCTTTCTTTACTTGATATGGGATCTCAGTAATGACGATTCGCTTTCCTTTATCATCATCTTCAACATCACAAGTGGCGCGAACATGGAATCTTCCATGCCCTGTTGCATACATGTCTGCAATTCCGTCAATTCCGAAAATATTTGCACCAGTTGGAAAATCAGGACCTGTAATATGTTGCATATATTCCTCAACAGATATTGCTGGAGCGATAGAAGGATTATTTTCAACGCCTTCTTCAATTATTTTAGCCACATGCAAATTGATTGCAGATGATACTTCACGCAAATTATGAGGAGGGATTTTTGTTGCCATTCCTACTGCAATTCCATCACTACCATTGAGCAAAAGGTTTGGCAGGCGCGCAGGTAATACGGTTGGTTCATTTTCGGAATCATCGAAATTCGGTTGGAAAACAACCGTATTCTTTTCAATATCGCCGAGCATATGCTTTGCAATCTTATCTAACCTTGATTCGGTATAACGCATAGCAGCAGGCGGGTCACCATCAATTGAACCAAAATTCCCTTGACCATCAATCAATGGGTAGCGCAAAGAAAATTCTTGGGATAGACGAACCATTGTGTCGTAAATAGATTGGTCGCCGTGCGGGTGATATTTACCCATTACTTCACCGACTGAACGCGCAGATTTTGAGAATGATTTTTCAGAAGTATGCCCACCCTCGTACATACCATACAAAATACGCCGGTGCACCGGCTTAAGTCCATCTCTTACATCGGGGAGCGCACGTCCAATAATGACGGACATTGCATAATTGATGTAACTGTTTTTCATTTCCTCGTCAATAGACTTTGGAATTTGAATATCGGTCGGATTTTGACTTTCCTCTTCCATATTATCATCGTCCTCAGATGTCAAGATTCGTCACCTCCTTTGCGTACTTTTCAATAAAAGCCCTTCTGTCGGCCACATCCTCGCCCATTAAGGTCTGGAAAAGACCAGAGGTTGAGCCATCTTCGGAGAAATCCTCTGCAGTTACTTTGAGCATTGTGCGAGTTTCTGGATCCATTGTAGTATCCCATAATTGGTCCGGATTCATTTCACCAAGACCTTTGTAGCGCTGAATACCAATCTTTGCATCGGGATTATCGCCCTTTAATTCTGCGATATAAATATCCCTTTCGCCATCGCTAAAAGCATACTTGTGCTTCCGTCCCCTTGAAACTTGGTATAGTGGTGGTTGAGCGATAAATACATTGCCATTTTGAATCGCTGGGCGCATGAATCTCCACATGAAGGTCAAAATTAGAGTCCTAATGTGAGCTCCGTCTACATCTGCGTCAGTCATAATAATGATTTTTGAATATCGCAATTTTTCAACATTAAAATATGTATCCAATAACTTCGATTTGGCATCTGCATCTGCATCTGCATCAGCATCCCCGCCAACTTCAATCACCTCTGGAGGATTGCCAACGCCCGCACCAAGTGCTTTTATCATGATTTGAATTTCATTATTTTGGTACACCCTGGCTTGATTTTTTAACTGCCTTTCAACATTCAATATTTTACCTCGCAACGGTAAAATCGCTTGGATTCTACGGTCGCGTCCGGTCTTTGCTGAACCACCCGCAGAATCACCTTCTACTATGTATATTTCACATTCTTCGGGGTCACGAGATTGACAATCGGCTAATTTCCCAGGTAGACCGCCGCCTTCAAGTACACCTTTTCGGCGAGTTAGGTCGCGGGCTTTACGAGCCGCCTCCCTAGCCTTGCTGGCAAGAACTGCCTTATCGATTACTGCTTTCGCAGTGGAAGGGTTTTCTTCAAAGAACTCACCTAATTTGTCATTAATTATTTTTTCCACAATTCCTTTTACTTCACTTGAAACTAATTTATCCTTGGTTTGGGATGAGAAAGATGGATCAGGATGTTTTACACTAATAATGGCCGCAACACCCTCTCTAATATCGTCTCCAGACAGTTGTGATACATTCTTTAGGAGATTGCGACTTTGTGCGTAGGAATTGATTGTACGGGTCAAAGAAGCCCTAAATCCTGACATATGGGAGCCTCCATCGCGGTTTCGGATGATATTGGTGTAACAGTAAATTGTTTCACTATATGCGTCTGTCCATTGGAGTGCAACTTCAACTTCAACATCCCCTAATTCAATTTCAAAATTGCCGGAAATATGAATGACATCGCTGTGAAGTGCGTTTTTTCGTTCATTCAATTTCTTCACGAATTCCGAAATCCCTCCAACATATTGGTGGTCGACTACTTCTTTTTCTTCACCCCTTTCATCACAGACTTGGATGTGCAATCCGGCATTCAAGAATGAAGTTTCTTTTAGGCGTGAGTTTAGTGTTTCAAAATCAAACTCAACAATATTAGTGAAAATTGTCAAATCCGGTTTAAAATGGATAATAGTCCCTGTGTCCTCGCAAGAGCCAGTTATCTTCAATGGCGCAGCAGGCACGCCGGCGTAGTATATCTGTTCCCAAACTTCGCCATTACGATGGATTGTCATTTTCATCCATTCAGAAACTGCGTTAACTGCTGAAACACCAACTCCGTGAAGCCCGCCCGAAACCTTGTATGAATCATTGTCGAATTTTCCTCCAGCGTGCAATTTCGTCATGATGACTTCAGCTGCGCTAATTCCAAATTCTTCGTGGATGCCAGTTGGTATTCCTCGGCCATAATCGCGCACGGTGACCGAACCATCATCGTGGACGATAATATCCACTCTGTCATTGAAGCCTGCAAGGTGTTCGTCAACTGCATTATCAACAACTTCCCAAATGCAGTGGTGAAGTGCGGTTCCATCATGTGGATCTCCGAGGTACATACCCGGTCTTTTTCTTACTGCATCTAAGCCTTCGAGTACGGTAATACTGCTGGCTGTATAGTCGTTTGACATGTCTTTTTCCCCCGTTTTCTTTGGCGCTTCGCAAAGCACCCTTTGATGGCAATATTATGCGGTTGTTTGAGGTACATAAAGACTCGTACTACCCAAGGGCAACGGAGGCCATAATGGAAGTAAAGTAGATTGGCCGCAGCACCCCTTTTTATGGCTTTTTTTCACCTTTATTTTATTATCAAAGTGAAGTGCATTTTTTTTGCCGGAACAAGGTTAATTCGACCTCCTATTTTTGGCCCTTTTTTTACACTTTCTAACAGCCAACAATTTTTCTCAATTATTTGTCATTTTCTTCACTTCAACATTTCATCTATTATAGCAATAATTGCTAATATCATATTCCTTTATTGACATCATTTGTATCGGCCAAAAAAATATTTTGTTAATTTCCAACATAGTAATATGTCATTATCTAATTATTCGGAACCATAGTTTTAGGCCAAAAACATTAATTTTCCACTCCGAATGAGCATCTGCAAAGGACAAAGAAGAGGATGACGCGTGGCTATTGAACATTTGCCGCCTACATCCCAAAAGATGCCTATTGATTACCCCTCTTGAGCCACAACACCCCTTCAGTGTGCCGATTTTTGACTAATCCTCCCCTCTTCATTGATCCTATAAGTGCGATATGTTCAACGACATGGTTAAGGTAGGTTGTCCGGTGGGCGGGCCGATGAATGACCCCCTAGTCTGTGTTGTGCTCAATGGGACGACTATTGAAGAGATGCTTGATGAAGCAGCGCGTAGCAATCTTGCCGGCGCTGATTTAGTAGAAGTTCGCTATGATAGACTGTTCCTAATCTCTCCAGAAGTTTCTGAAGATAATGAGGAAGATGAACTCGCATATTTGGACACCAGTGAATGGGGCGTTCGAGAACCAGGAGACATTGACATTTCAGCCATAATCTCTGATTTAAAAGAGGGAATCCCCCTCCCCGTTATTTTTACCATACGTTCGCAAAATGAAGGTGGACATTACCCTGGCGAAGAATCCGCAAGAATTGAATTATTGCGTGAAGCAATTGCCAGCGGCGTCAGTTGGGTTGACTTAGAGGTCTCAATTGAGGAAGGTGTACGCAAAGAATTAGTTGAGGCTGCAAATGCTGGAAAATGTAAGATTATTTCTTCCATCCATGGCGACTCAGTGCCTCCTGCTGAGGAAATTGTTGACATGGTGAAGTCAAATTCGGATAATTGTGAAATCATAAAGTTGTGTTTTGAAACTGCAAATCACCACGAGAGCCTCAACCTTGTTGAAGCATCAATTGAAATGACTGGAAGCGGCATTTCATATGCAATTATGGGAATGGGACCGGGTGGAGACTGGCCACGACTTCATGCTCCTATGCTTGAGCAATCTATTGTCTATACAACCCTACATTCTGAGTATAAACTTTCAGAAAAGGGCCTAATCAATGTAAAGGATGCCCGAGATGCTTGGGCACTCCTCGAATATTGAGGTCAAATTACGGCCATATTTGCCAAGGTTGATTATTGCAACTTGCACCCTGCAAGGATGTTATGAACTCTTGAAAGTATTAGTCGACAACTTCCTTTGCCAATTCAGTTTGTTGAACTCCCTCGAGTGATGGAAGTAGTTCAACAACTTTTCCTTCACGCCCAAGTTTATTGTATCGCGTATGAAGAATAAATGGAATTGAACCAAGGCTAAGTAAGGCGATTCCACATACGATTGAAACTGTCCACGGTGGAATAGTCACCCGATCCTCTACCATCACAGTAATATCAACGGAAATATCGACTTTCGGGTCGGGTGCATTTCCACCTTGCCCATTATTCCAAGAGTCAATCACAACTCTAAATTCCTGCCATTCTAATTCTTCACTGAACATTCCACCGGTGGTTTGTGAAATATCCAAAGCAGTTGAAAAGGTCACATCATTTACATTTTGATATGAGTGCGCATCGCGGAATGTTCTCCAAGTCAGTGGACCTCGCCACTCAGGAGGTATTTTTGAGAAATCAAATTGCTCTTCATCAATACCGTTACCATTTAGTTGATATGACCAAGAATATAGATCCCAATCATAGGATGGAATAAGATAAACATCAATTGGTGCATCAACAGTGGAATTATATGCGGTAGTAGTTACACAAAAAGTATAGGTTTTTCCAGTAGTTAAATTGACTCTGATGCCAGAAGCACTTCCGTTTTCATGGACTTGGCTGACGTGAAATCCACTTGTCAATGGGCGTAGAGAAGGAGTTGAGTCTTCCACGGGATAAGGAAGGGTGGATGTATTTTCATCAATGTCGTCGTCGTTATTTTCATTTGATTGGCTTTCCCCTCTTGGGCCCATTGGCTCTTCGCCAAATCCTTCGTCATAATATTTATAAAAAGTGTCAATAGTAGTATTTGCAACATATTCACCCCATTGAACTTCTCCGGTTGAAGTACAAGCCGAACTAGATGCTGCTTGGGCATTTGTCAAAGCAAAATTAGAATCAAAAATAGGAGTTGAAAGAGGCAATACTACGATTAATAGCATGAGCCAACAGACAATTCTGCCCCCTCGACCCTCAATTCTCATTGCCTCGCCTCATGTAAAGTAGAGAGGAGGGGGTTCATGCCCTTTTCCCTCGGGCGTACTTTCACATTCACTTCCAGCATCCAAAAGTAAGTGGTCGATTTTGCTTACACAATGATAGGTGGGTTATCTTCGTCGACTTCTCACTGGGCGAATATAGCCTGATTCTTTGGCACGCCTCTCCACTTTAGACAGTATTTTCGGCGCAGGCGGAGCAACATGCTGATCCATTCCTAAGGAGCCGCCTTCAATCTCAACCTTTTCCACATTGTAAACCAAGGCTGCATCTTCTGCTTCTTCTTCCTCATCAATTGAAGGAGAACGCATTACCAGCCATCCCAAAATCAATACTGCAGAAATTAATCCAAGGACAAATGCTGATTCACTTCCAGCTCCGGCTAGCCATTCTCGCCAATCCTTCCAATCAAAGTCAGAGAATGCTCCAACTTCTTCCTTTTTACTCAAAACTTCAATTTCAATTATTCCAACCGTACAGTCACCCATTGCATCGCAAACCTTCACTTGTACCCGATATAGCCCACTTTCATTGTAAACATGAGAAAGACGTCCATCATCTGAAGGAGAATTAATCCACATTTCAACACCCTCTTCTGAATCGCCAAATTCCCAATAATAAGTTGGTGCTTGTGATACTCGAGTTGAGCGGTCGTCAATTGACCCATCATTGACATCATCATCTCGCCAAATAACAATATTTTCCTCCCATTCAGGGTCTGTGGCATTCAATTCAAAAATTGTAACTTCGGTTTGAGTTGGATTTTCATCGCCAGTAATTAAATGAATGACTGGTGCAAGATTTACTATTACGGTGAACTTGTAAGATGAAGTATCTCCCGTTTGGTAGGCATCGCGAACTGTCAAAGTGACAGAATATTCGCCCGGTTCGGTGAAGGAATGCCAAGGATGAGATTCACGATTCGTAGGAGTTGCATCGCCAAAGTCCCACAAATATTCAACTAATCCATTCCAGTTTGAACTATTTGATTCAAAAGGAACATATCCTGAATTAAAACGGCTATCACCATCTCTCGTCCCAGTGGAATCAAAGTAAAGTAAAGTGCCTGCGGCAACATGTATATTTCCCTGAAGGTCAAAGATGTGTGAAACATTTTCCGGCGCCCAACCTATTGGGCGCGGTGTATTGTCATCGACCAACTCTCCATTAACCCATCCTTCAAGGATCCTCACTTCAATAATCGGCAACGGGTTCGCAACACGAATTACCAGAACTTTTGCATTTGACTCATCTCCATTTTCATCAGTCACGATTAGGCTCGCAGTATAGGTCCCAGGGTCTGTAAAATTATAGGTTATTTGTGCTTGATTTGAAGTGAATCCGTCGCTGAAAGTCCAGTTGAAAATCAATATTGAAGAATCTGAAAGTGTCCCGTCTGGGTCAAAAGAATCCCTTCCATCAAAGGTGTATGGTGTATCTACATCTGCATCAACTTGTCTAAAGTCAATAACAGGGGAACCTTGCGCTGCAGTCTTGTGAACTTCTATGTCGGCGATTGGCAATTGGTTTCTAACTAATACTTCTAATTGTGCAACCGTAATTCCACCGTCATCATCGGTTCCAATAGCAGTTACTTGCTTAATCCCCGGCGCTCTCCATGCTGCCCAAGGTTGCCGCTGAAACGAGGTGGTTTCAGTGAAAGAACTCTGAGAGTTTACTCCCGAAATAGAGAGATTGACACCACCACTAAATTGCCATTCTACGCTAGAAATAAATCCGTCATCATCAACAAACATATCTGGCATTTGAAGTGGCGTTAGAGTATCAACTACCAATTGTTCATCAAAAATAACTCTTGGAAGTCGGTTTAATACAATGACATCAATGACAATTGAGCCTTCATTTATTGAGTCATTTACAGTGAGCGTGAGTGAATAATTGGTGCCCAGATTATCTCCTTCGGTCCATTCATGATGCGCGCTATAATCGCCCAGTCCACCTTCAGAGGTGCCATCACCCCAATCCCATGTGAATTGCAAATATTCAATTGGCACATTATCTGCGGTTTGTCCGGCACTAAAGAGTACTCTTTCATTGGTATAAATGCTGATTGAAGAACCAATTAGTTGCCCATTTACGGTAATAACCGGAGTGGGCGCAAGGTCGTCAAATATTGTCAAATTAAAGAACTGAACTTCGCTCCAAAGTCCACCACTATCTTGCACTGACAAACTAGGCACAAGGTTTGCAGCAGTTCTAAAGCTCTCCACAGGGCTACGGAGAGAGGAAGTATTTCCCTCACCAAAGTCCCACAAGTAAGCAACTGGTGCATCAGCATTTGGTAAGGTATCATTTGTAAGTGAAAGCCCCCATGGATCTGCTCCATCTCCAACAAATTGCACAAAATCCCATGTCAATGACAAATTCGTATCAATTGAACCATTTACGATTGGACGCATATTGTCAAGAGGAAACG
>JABIHC010000165.1 GCA_018649825.1 Methanobacteriota archaeon | reverse complement strand
GCCCATATTATGCGTAGGGCCAGCCCTTCCAGCCTAGTATTATTGGATGAAGTTGGAAGAGGAACTTCAACTTTTGACGGCCTCTCAATTGCCTGGGCAATGACCGAAGACATCGCAAAAAGAATCTCCTGTAGAACCTTATTTGCGACACACTATCACCAATTAGTTGGACTTGAGGATGACATTCCTACGCTGGTTAATATTCATGTTCAAATCGCCGAAGCAGGTGGGCGCCTCAAATTCCTTCACACTGTTGCTGATGGTCCATGTGATGATTCGTATGGTGTGCATGTTGCCGCATTGGCTGGAATCCCTGCCGATGTAATTGAGAGAGCAAGGGACCTCCTCGCATTCTTAGAATCTCAGGCCGAAGGAGCAAAGGCAGGGGAAAGTGGTTCTCCAATAAGGCGTGAAGCAGGGCAAAAAAGTTTGTTTGGTTATTTAGCAGGTGCCGGTGGAGCAACAATTCAACAAGCCATGACTGCAGAATTACCCCCGCATGAGGAAAAGGCACTAAACCGTCTAAAGCAGATTGACCCAGACATGTTGTCTCCGCGTGAGGCAATTGATATCCTATACGAATTACGTGATGTATTACAGGCAAGGCACCATTTGATGCGAGAGTGATTTCCCTGGATGCCGCAAGAATCAAGCAATTAGATGAGCGAACTATCGGTTTTATCGCTGCCGGAGAAGTAGTTGAGCGCCCTGCCCAAGTAGTCAAGGAATGTGTAGAAAATAGCCTTGATGCTGGCGCAACAATGATTTCCGTTGAGATTCAACGAGGTGGTTTTGACAAAATAATTATTCGCGATAATGGCGGAGGCATCGTTGCAGAAGATTTGCCCAAATCTCTCGACCGCCACGCCACTAGCAAATTGCAAAATGAGAGCGATTTGGGCACAATAAATACCCTTGGATTTAGAGGCGAAGCATTAGCGAGCATTGGCATGGTTAGCCATTTAATTATCTCAAGCAGACCAAAAGAAAGTGAAGGAGTTAGCATCTCCATGGTCGATGGTGTAAAGGGAGTAGTTGAGCCATGTGGAATCCCGGCTGGAACAGTAATTGAAGTGCGCCACCTTTTCCGAAATCAACCGGCAAGACTTGCTTTTCAGCGCCGCCCAGCATCCGAGGCCTCAAAAATAGTAGATGTATTAGTACAACACGCATTAGCCAACTCTCAAACTGGTTTCAAATTAGTTTCGGATGAAAGAACACTTCTCGACACCCCATCTGCTAACGATTTATCCGAACGAATGTATGATTTGCTCGGTTCCCAAGCGAACAGAATGCTAGAACTAAAATCACCTGCAAGTGATGAAGATGCACCAGGGGAAGAAAGGTGGAGTGGATGGATTAGCCCGCCTGAGGTAACCAGGGGAAAAGGTGATGATGTGCATGTACTCATCAACGGAAGACCAATTGCAGCACAACCTTTTCTTTCAGCGATTAGACGAGGATACAAAACTCGCCTAATGGTTGGGCGACACCCAGTTGCAGTCCTACACCTTACCCTTCCTCCGAATGAAGTTGATGTAAATGTCCACCCGACCAAGAGGGAAGTCCGCTTACGCCATTCGTGGCGAGTTCTTGAAAGAATTGAACGAGCAATTGCCTTTACTCTTGAGACAGTTCCAACTGAGCCTGATGCAGGAGGCCACATTGAGGGTCTGCAAAGCCTTAGCCATAGCAGAATAAACTCACAAACAATTTCCGCTGATGACGATTCACTTTTCACTACAACACCCACCGGCGCCCTTCCTGACGCTGCCAATGAAGTGCCCGAACATTTGAGTCATATTCGGCCAATTGGTAGTCTTTCAACTCCTCAACTAGATTCAAAGACTGAAAAATCTTCACAACCCTCTTGGGCAAAGGCTGCAACCTCACAATTATCATTATCCGGAGAGATTAGTCAAAAGGAAAAAAACATCCCTAAGCCGCGTCCGATAAGCCGAACGCAGCATTCTCAACAATTGCTCACAAACGAGGAAAACGCACCGATTTCAGCACCGCTTTCAAGCGGCGAGCGCACCCTTCATCGCCACTCAGAGAACGATGTAGGGCAACGCCCAACTTCTGAGCCGCAATTATCTGGGCGAATGAATGAATTACCCGAAATGGAGCCGCTCTCACAATTTGCCGACTCCTATATTCTTGCTCAAGCCGGTGATGAGTTACTCCTTATTGATCAACATGCATTGCATGAGAGGATCAGATATGAGAGATTGCGCCACGGAGAAAAATCTTGGGAATCTCAAGAGCGAATTACTCCGATTCCACTCAATTTAAATCCAATTCAATCTTCCCGCCTGCATGGACAAAAAGATCGCTTGAGCGAAGTCGGTTTTGCTTTTATTGAAGATGATGCAGAAGGTTGGATGTGTACTGCTGCCCCAGCGATTGTGCCAAAAAATAAAGTGGTTGAGTTTATACAAGATTTATTGCAAGATTTAGAAGATGATGAAGGACCACTAGAAACCTTGGAACGTAGAATGGATCACATTGCTTTCTTGCAATCATGCAGGGGTGCGGTTAAGGCTAATGAACCATTATCACTTGCAGAAATGCGTCGCCTCTTGGAAGACATGCGCCACATTCCAAACCCATGGGCATGCGTTCACGGAAGACCCACTGCGTTGCGAATACCGGTTGACCAATTGGACCACCATTTTGGTAGGCATGGCTAAATTGAAAATATCAAAAAACTATTTTCAAGAAAAGCTTCAGGGCGAACTGATCTCAATGCCTATTGCCTGTAACTCATCCAAGAGGCCAAAATACGATACCTCATGCAAGTCTCTACCTTGCACCTTCCCGCCAACCTTACTGGCAAGTATTACTGCAGTCATTTGTAGGCGGTGGTCCAAGTAAGTTCGTACCAACTCGACAGGAGGCAAAGGAACTTGTCCACCATCTACCGTCATGACTCCATCGACATAGGTAGCGGATATGCTAAATGCCGCCAATAATTCTATTGTTTTGCTAATCCGGTTTGACTCCTTCCATTGAGCATGCGAGACTCCACAAATACTTCCACCAGCACCAATTGCCAGCATAGCAGCAATTGGTGAAATAAGGTCATTTGCATCGGTTAAATCAATCACCTCACAAGCAGAAATAGGTATATTATCATCTTCAGTTCTTTTAACAGGATGAATATTTACAACTCCAGCACCCATCTCTTCCAAAATTTCAACCCGTAGTTCCCCAGCAAAATCCAATAAGATCTCATTGCCTAGGGAATCATCCCTCTCCGGCCACTTTTCCACCCTCAATCCGACTCCATGAAGTGCAGAAAATAGCATCGCAAAGGAAAGCATAGAGGCATCACCAGGGATATTTACCGCCTCATCAATCACCGGCTGCCAAGGATGAAGCACAATTGCATCTCCTTCAATAGCCGGTAAATCCAATCTATCTAGTGAGCCTGTCGCTCTTGCTAATTTGTCAGATAGTAAAATATGTTTACGAGAAACTCTGTTGCCATGGAGATTGATTTTTATCGGATTTGGGGCGCCGATCACCGCTAGCCGAAGTGCCGAGAGTGGTTGTCCAGAAGCGGATAAGTCAAGTGAGAATACCTTTGGTTCCCAAGGGCCAGTTAATTTAATTGGCAACTCATTTGCATTTTGTAAAAAGTCAATTTTTACCCCTGCCTCACTTATTGCTGGAATTAGGGCATCATTTGCTCTTTTCCTAAGGCTACTATCTCCATCAATCTCAACTTCTCCATCAATGCGAGCACATAGTCCAGTAATGAGTCGCAAGGTAGTTCCTGAGTTGAGACAATTCAAGGGCTCACCAGGTTGGCAAAAACCATGTTGCCCCTTGCCAGATATTTGCCAAGTATCAACATCTATAGAAATTATTTCAACCCCTAATGTTTGCAAACAATCCTTCATTGCAGAAACATCTCTCCCTGCTCCAGCTACCCCCTTGAGAATGACACCTGCACCAACACCTGCATCCAAAATACGAGAGAGAGGTTGAGTTTGACTGCCAAGCAATAGCCAGCGAATTAAATGGCTTTTTGAGGGGGGTAATCGCCAACATATCTCCTCACCAGAGTTTACACCAAATGCCCTATCTGGTTGCCATGGTTTGACATATAAAATGTCCAATTCCATTTATTATCCTCCTATTGTGGACATTTCTACCTTTGGACGCAAAGTAGTATCTTCAGTTCTAATTTCGGAATATCTATCGTCCCTCTGCCGCCAAATATTACTTATCGCTGAACCTATTTCCTCTTCGCTGGATTCTCCTCTTATTAGCCGCCTTGTATCAAAACCATCAGCCGAAAACAAGCAAGTGAATAATCTTCCATCGGCGGTGAGCCTTGCGCGATTGCAATCTCCGCAAAATGGCATGCTCACACTGGTTACAATTCCGATTTCTCCCCCGCCATCTTTGTAGCGATAGCGTTTTGCGACTTCGCCCTTTTCAATTGGATCAATCGCTTCCACTTCAAATTCCGTCGATAGAATTTCCAAAATCTCAGCTGCAGTAACAACTTCTTCTATATTCCATCCATTGGTTTGGCCAACGTCCATGAATTCAATGAAGCGAAGAATATGAGGTGTCCCGTGGAAATATCTTGCCAATTCAAGTATTGAATGCTCATTTATCCCTCTCCTAATTACCGCATTTATCTTGATAGGCAATCCTGCTTTTTCACTTGCGCTAATTCCGTTGAGTACTACTTGAGGATCAACCTTTACATCATTCATTATGTGAAAGGTATTTTTGTCAAGGGCATCGAGTGAAATTGTGATCCTCTTTAGTCCTGCATCTGCCAAAGTCTGAGCCTGTTTTGCTAGCAGTGCACCATTTGTAGTTAGAGCCAAATCCAAATCATGCTTTGCCAATGCTGAAATCAAATTGCCTAGTTGCTTTCTCATCAAAGGCTCCCCTCCTGTGAGGCGAACTTTACTAAGTCCGAGAGGCAATAGAGAGGCGACTACACGGTCTATTTCCTCGAAAGTAAGTAGCAAGTTTCTTGCCATGAATTCAAAATCTGGGCCAAAAACTTCCCTAGGCATACAATACTGACAACGAAAATTGCACCGGTCGGTAACTGAAATACGTAATGCATTCAGAGGACGACCGAGAATGTCGCGTACAATAGAAGCCTCTCCTTCTGCCAAAGACCCTTCAACTGCCATGACATCCCCTCAGTAAATGGTAGAGTGGTTTGGTTTTCAAGCCTCGCCTTGGCAGATATCCATATCATGGAGCAATAGTGCTTTGTAGAGCGGATTTGAGGGTGCTGGTGGTTATCAGGAAATTGACGGAAGGATTACTTTGGCAACTTGAGTATTTGTCTTTGTGTAGAATAATCTAAAGGTCCAATTGCCACTATCTGAGCCTAAACCTTGGCTATCAATCACAAAATAATCCCCCTCACTGACTGTAAAACCTGCATCTCGGTCAAAGAAAGTCACATTGGAACCAATTCGGCCATAAACATCTGCATCAGAAGCAAATCCTTCACAGGCTTCAACATAAGGGCATTGTCCATCAGGACTAATCACTTGGAACATCAAATGGTTTGGGTCAAGGTGTTGGCCGAGGCTGGTAAATTTGACGACATGGTAACCATTGTCAAGGGAGCGGGTTGAGATTGATGCCCTCGGAGGCTGTTTTTCGACATTATTGAATGATTCTTGCATCATGATGAAAACCATGCTACTTAGCATAACGGTAATTGCAAGCAGTAGTACTGTTGCAATAACTGGGCTGACTGCATCTTGGTCATCGGAGATACGTCGGAGCGATGCGCTTTCAACGGCAGTAGGGCAGTCCGAGGAGGAGGCTACATTGTTCATTTTTTGCCTCCTTTCATTTTCCTTGGCTGATTATTGTGTGGAGTTTGCAAAGTTTTTTCAACGGGTTGAATAGAATCCCTGAATGATTTGAGTTACAGTTTGAATATCCGAAATGTCTCTCTTTAGCATATTCCTTATTATTTCCATTCTTTGTTGCACGTGTTTCTCAAACTCAGCAGGAGTGACGCCCGCCGCATCACAGATTTTCTCCCGAAGTTTTGATGGGATTCCCGTCTCCTTTATCTCATCAGCAGCTGCGTCATATTTCCATATTGCGTTTAGGCGTGGCTTATCTCCTTCCATTCCTGCTACTTCTGAAACCTCGGTAATTTTTCTAACAGTTTTACCCTGTACATGGAGCCTTGCTTGAATAATAATCAAATCCAAACCAGAAAGCATTATTGGTGGTACATTCATCGGTGGATTGATCATTCTTGTAATTGTCTCAGCGCCGGTATTTGCGTGCAGGCTGCCGAATGAACCATCGTGCCCAGTATTCATTGCGGTTAGCAAAGTTGCACACTCAGGGCCTCTTACTTCTCCGACAATTATTCGGTCAGGGCGCATACGTAGACTTGATTTCAAACAATCATTCATGTCAACTTCTGCAGTTCCATCTGGGCGCTCACGTCGTGTTTCCATCCGCAACCAATGGTCGTGGTATACTTGCAATTCCGCAGTATCTTCCACAGTCAATAGGCGCTTATCCCAAGGAATATACATCCCAAGACAGTTGAGAGTAGTGGTTTTACCAGAACCAGTTCCTCCAGCAATAACGAAGTTAGCCGGGCGCGCATCAAGTCCATCGATCCAAACCCACATCATTGCAGCAAGTCTAAGATTAACAGTACCAAATTTTACTAGATCAATCATGGTAAAAGGGTCCTCTTTAAACTTTCGAATTGTGAGAGTTGGACCATCTGGAGTAACAGGAGGGATGGTGCCATTAACACGAGAACCATCAGGGAGCCTACCGTCGAAGATAGGAACTAAGCCAGGCCCATCACCGAGGGGAACAGAGGTAAATGAGGCAATATTTTTGGCGATTGCTAATCCTTCTTCATCCTCAACCCAAATATTTGTACGGCAAATTCCAAATTTTCGATGAGCAACTTTAACACACTGCTGCCCACCATTGTACATCACTTCTTCCAAATCATCGTCACCAAACAGAGGTTGAATTTTACCATATGGATTCGCAGGAATGTCTCCTTCATAATGGTAGATTGGCGAAGGATGGTTTGGTTCAGAATAGATGGTGATGTTTCCATATTGTGCAAGTATTTTTTCTTCAGTCATGTTATTATCCTCCTATCAAGTAATAGGGTACTATGTAGAGATAAATGGCGAGGAATCCCCAAAATGGCAGAGTCCAGAGTACATCCTTCATCCTCCCAAGCATTCGCCCACCAACAGCAGCACTGAGCATTGAGGTGGCGCAAAAGAAAAGAGCAAACATATTGTTGATTGCAGTCACTTGGAATCCTCCGCTCCATGGTGCGAAGAGGCCGACAATGAAAGCGATAAGAAGTGGCAAACCTACACAAATAAACATCAATATCAGTATTGAGCGCCCGAGCATTTCTGATTCACGTTTATTCATCAAATCATTTAGTCTCTCGTAGTCAAGACTTAGGCGGAATAGAATATCCTTGAGGTCTGCATCCTGCTCTATTGCTGTGTTTAATAAGTGAATTACACGCTGAATTTGAGCACTTCGAGTTAATACTGCAAAACGGCTAAGAGCGGAGTCAAAGGATGAAGCATGACTTTCATCAAGAGCTTGTGCAAATAATTTAGCAATCAAATCATCACGAGTTGTAACCGCACCTTGAACTGCTTGTTGGAAACCTTGTCCTGCGCCAATGCTATCAGATAGAGTTTCAAGGAGAGAAGGGAGGGCATTCTCAATTTTTCGCCGACGAATCCTTTCGATAATTGGAGGTACTGCGCCACCAATCCCGGCTAGTCCGATGAGCAATAACCAATTCGCCCAAGCCAAACCATATAGGTCAAGAATCCATAATCCAAACATTTCCGAGATAATAATATCACAACCCCGGATCCTTAAAATGGGCCTTCATGCCCACTAATGCCATTCCAATGAAAGTAACAAACAATCCACCACCCACTGCCATATTGATGAGAACTGGGTCCATGTTCATCCCAAGCATAGCAGACATATCACCCATCAATTGAGGGAATAGACCAACCAAAGCAAGAATAATTGGCCCGAGCATTCCGAAAGTGAGGAGGCTCTCAGGAAGGCCGGCCAAATCCTCAATGTATTTTTTGACTTTTTCAGTACGGATTTCCTCTTCTCTAGAACCTTGAGTCTGCAAGGTGGATATAATATCGGTATCTGACATTACATTGTTGAGGAGCGTGTTCAGCATGCGCTTATAGCCACCATTTTTTGCTTGCTTTTGCAAACGGCGTAATTCGTTTTCAAGTGGCCTGCCCTTCTGAACATTTTTCATCAATGAGGAAAAGTCATCGCTGATGATTCCATGGCCACCCATCGCTAATGTGTGTAAAGCAGCCTCCAGACCAATTCCTGAAGTCATGAGGATTTCCAAAGAACGGATGACGTAAAGAAGTTCACGGGATTCATCCAATTCTCGCATTTTGTCACCTCTGCCTAAACAATATCTTCCATGAATTCAAAAGAGAACTCTGTAGTTGTTCCATCATAATCAAACTTACTGAATACAACTTTCACATCTCTTTCCTCAAATGGGTCATGAATATATGGTTGTCCAGCCCTAAACATGGAAATAATAGTCTTGTACATTGCCAAATCCATTTCTCCACTAATGGTGTATAGAGCAGATTCAGCACCCTCATCTATGAGGTCATCTCCCTCTCCGCCATGCACAACTGTGCGAGTAATCCTACGGGAAATGGAGACTGAAAAATCACATTTTTCAAGTCTAATCCAGTCTGAACTACTTGTTCCTGATGCGGGCCTAATGAAAAAGTCGTGTGTTGGCATAGTATCGCCTTAACCTCCGACCGGCGGTGTCGCCCTTGAATATATTGGCTATTTAGTCCAAATGAATAGGTAAAAATTGCCTAACGAATAGAAAGGAAACTCCCTTTACACCAACGCAAAGCAGATAGAGCGAATTGGATGGCCAAACGGCATAAAATAATGTAGAAAACTGATGAATAGAAATTCCACATTAGCCTTGAGAAATCTTGAACCAGCCAAATTGACCTTCCTCAATGATTTGTCCATCAACTAGTTCATCAATGCAAATGTCAGTATCATTTTGGGAAAAACCTCGGGCTTCACAATTGGCAATGATTGTCGCCAAATCAATTCCTCTTTCTGAATCGCCGGTTCGAATTATTGTTTGGATAGTTGCTCGCAATACATCTCTATCGGTTGCAACATCTCCTTTCGCATCCGAATCACCATCATCTCCCATCTCTGAGGAAGTTTGTGTTTGTTCGTTTGCTCCAGAGTCATTATTTTCATTATCAAGGACTGATGGTTGGGAAATTGGGTTTGGAGTGATTAGGTTTTTGCCTTCGGCAATATCAAGTGAACGCATTACAGTTAATTTGTAAACTTCGGAGTCAACCTCGCCATAGTGATTTTTTGCCAATACCATGCCTTTGGTTTTACTTCGAGTAATTCCTGCACTTACATATGTATCATCATCGGCCTCAAGCCCACGAATCATTTCACTGTCCTTGATTCGTTGCATTGTTGCTTCAGAAGTTTCGACCAACCAATTTGCGTAAGTATTTGGATTTATTACGCACATCTCCTCAGGCTTAAGGCTGGTGTAAATTGAGCCATCATCCGATTGAAATAATCGAGTTTTTGCAACCATCATCAATTGGATTGGATCTCCGTTTTCAAGGTCGGAGGAAAGTTGGGCTGCATGTGCGAGAAGTGCCTCGCCCTGGAAATCCCCTACTGAGAAATAATGTAACCCCGATGGGTCGCGAAGTGTCCCTTGCCACATGGTATTTCCTCCTGATGTTTCACGCGGATTTAGACTCTCCAATAATCCCGCAACTAGTGCGCGGTTTACCATGCATCCAAGTTTGGTAATTACAAATGCCGGGTCGAATTCATCTGGACCTTTGTCAGTCAGAGTTGATTCACTAAACTCTTGGGAGAATATACGAATTGCAGGTTGGCGCTTAGCCCTTGGTCTATTTGAACTTTGCATTTCAGGCCACCCCCCACTTTGTTCTGGCCTCTGTAGCCGCTAATTCAGCGTCAACGTCAACCGTATTTATTTTGTCAACAATTATCATCATTCCTTGATTATCATTAATACAACGACCACCGACTTTCACCCTTCTACCAAGATTGTCATTACGCAATTGCTGAACAAATTGTGCTTGACCGTCTAATGAAAGGTTTTCTTCAAATGTGGCTTGGTCTAGTGAGAGCCATTCAAGGGTTGCTTGGCTACTGATAATGAGAGAGGAAGTGACATTTCCATTATCAATTACCAGCCTTAACCTAATGTCTTTGTTTCCTTGAACTGAACCGTGAATTGCACAAGCATCATCGCGTAAAACTCGACGACATTCAGGGCAACGGTAGATAACTCCGCAGTCGTCACGAACTGAAACAATTGTGCCTTCGGTTGAAATTCCCATTCTTGAAGAACCGGCTGCTAATTCATCAAGGTCAACATCAATTACATGATTCTCCGGGTCAATGCTTTCCCAAGGAGTTTCATCCAACTTGGTTATTTGTTCAAGATTGTCAATAGTGACATCAGGGATTCCTTGCCACATTCGCACGCGAACATTATTGAGTCTGAGAGTAACTGGCAACTCATCCTCTGAATATTTCATCTCGCACCAGGCAGAACATTTGCAACGACCAGTCGGATCTAGGATTTCCCCAGACATGACTACTTTTTCTTCCCCATCTGAGCCGGCAAATTTACGCTCAATCAAGGATTGAAGTTGGACCACCATAGTAATATCTCTTGAACCATCTTTGAGTTGGCTAATTGTCAAGTGACTACTTTCTGCAAGACTTTCTGCATCGGCAAAATTTGCATCATGAAATACCTCAACATTCGTTGTACGCCCAAGATTTAACTCGGGTGTGTCTCTGAAACGACGGATATTTGCCCGTGAAAACTTTAGCAATGTGCCTACTTCATGGACGAATGGTTCCCAACTGACAAAACCTATAGAACCGGTGTCATCGGCAATACGTCCCTTGACAACATCAAGAGTTCCGCTTCCATCCTTCTTTGTAATTACATTATCACGCCTACTCAGAACACGACCAACAACACTAACCATTCCATCAGCTTGATTTGCTTCTTCAATTGTAATTGGATCATCTGGATCGACGATTAATTGAGTACTTTCTTGTAATATCACAATGCGACTTGATTGGTTGATATTGAGTGATCTCTTACCTTGATACTCATTGACTGATGCGCCTTCGATTCGTACGATTGCACCGGGGACTAAATTTTGATGGGGTCCCCAATCTTTGAAATCCCAACGAATCTTTTCACCTTCGCCCCAAGGATTGTCCTCAAGGGTGCCAAATGCAATATCCTTCTCCTGACCGCGAATGGTCTGAGTGCGACGATTATGTGTTGTAATTTTTACTTCAATTACAATATTTTTATCCTCGGCACCTAATTCACTTAGACGCTCAACTTTTTTGTTTGGCAAGGAATTACCTGGTGTTGCATATGTTGAGCCTCCGCCACCTCCGGCAGCAGGTGCAGAACTAGGTTGGAATTTTCTCAATACTGAACGCATGGCATCTGCAGGTGGGATATAGAAACTATTTTTATAGCGCTCGAATTCTGCGCGAACTGCATCAGTATCTGCACTTGGAATCTGAGAAATTACTTCTTTGATTGCTTTTTCCATTGCATCATTTTCTTCATTCATAAGAACTCACCTCCGGATGAGTCATTTTGAATGACAATTCGTTTAAGCCTTTCCAATTTGGGAACGGCGGCGGGCTGACGTGCGGGGTGCGGTAGACGGGACACTTGCTAAACCTCCAAGGATAAAGAGCCGGCATTGACGGTTATTGAACAATGCCCTCGCTCAAAGAAGAAATATGAAATTGAATCAGTTAAGCAGGATTAACTCTAATACCTTGACTGAGACGCATATCGGGGACATATATACTGCCTCCAGACCAGCCGTTTTGTAAAAGTGGAAGTTTTCCGAGAGTGACTCCGGAAGTCAAAGTATTGCTTAGATTTCCACTTATTCCGGCTTGCTTCAATGCTCCAATAATTTCGCCATCAACAATTCGCAAAATTTGGCTACTCGTTACCGAGAAATCACCCGAAGTTGGATTTGCAGTGTGCGCCCCCATTACACTACCAATGAGATAGCCATCCGCAATGGACTCGACCATTTCATCGCGAGTAAGTGTGTTCTTACTTGAAGTGAGTAAAAAGTTTGACCGCCCAGGATAAGGCGGCTCCTGATGCCCATCGCGATTTGCTGAGGCGGTACTTTGAGCAGATTCAATATTGCCAAGTGAAACTTGTTCGGCGGCATCACGAGTAGCCCAAAGGGCACCTTTGAGAATCCCATTAGAAATTAATATATTTTTCTGAGATGGCAGCCCTTCGCCATCTCGCGAAGAACTATTTGCTCCGTATTCAAGACATCTATCATCGACAAGAGAAAGGTGTTCTTCCATCACCATGCTATCTATTTTTCCAGTCCAAAATGACTCGCCACGCGCCTGCCTATCACCAAGAGTGGCCTGTGGAATTATTGTTCCAAATAACCCACTTATCGCCCCAGTAGTCATCACCACCTCTTTCTCACTGGTTGGACCAACATTTTTGGTGAATTTTCTAGTTTCACTAGCCCATTCAACTGTCTCTTCAACAAAGTCATCATAAGATGTAATCAATTGATGCCCACCTTTTCCCTCCCAACCACTTGTCAGTAGGTCGTCTTCATCAATCGTAACTTGAATCCCCATACTATGTGATGACTGAGTTCCAGCAGATTCGATCCCCTCGCTGGTTAGTAGTGCCGAAGCTGAAATTGTCGCACCAACCCCTCCACCCGAAACAACTCCATTCGGGCATATTCCGGCAACCATGGAAATTAGGTCATCAGCATTATTGAGTAAATCATCAGGCGTCAATTGGTCAACCCTTGCATCAAATAAGCCATCCACTGAAGTGCCTTTGGATGCCGAAGGAAGATGGAAACCCTTGATTTGTGGCGACTTGCGGGCGATGCTAAGGGCTTGAGAGATTGCGTCCCCCCCTTCTTCTGGTCTGCCCACATAGGCAAAGCCATACCTTCCATCTTCAACAACTCTAATGCCAAAACCGCCATCACCTCCACCAGCTGCTAATGCTATTCTTCCCCTTTCTATGTCCACACTAGTTCCGTAGGCTTGAGATGCCACGATTTCCCATTGTGCGATTGATTGTTTCGCTGCCATTTTCCCAAGAATTTCACAACCCTCTTGTAAACGTTCAACTGCATCAATTGGCATTATTCCCATGAAATCACCCTACCAGTGCATTGCGAATGCGCATATGTGGTCCACCATCACCGACTGGCACCATTTGACCTTTACCACAAAAACCTGGACTTGCGAGATTTGCTTCGCGGCAAAGCCCATCTACATTAGAAAGAATTTGAAGAGTCATTCCGGACACACTGACATCTTTTAGAGGAGTAGTTAATTGCCCATTTTCAATTTTCCAAGCCTCTTGTGCAGCAAATTGGAATGAACCCTTTCCGGTATCGACTTGACCACCTCGTGAACCACAAGCATATACTCCATCTTGAACATCCTCAAGTAAATCATCTAAATCGGCATGATTACCCCCCAGTATGACGGTATTTGACATCCGCACCAAGGGATGAAAGAGCCCACTTTGAGCCCGCGCACCGGCATTGGGCTCAAGACCATATTTTGCCGCAGTTTCTCGATGGTTGAGGAACTCAGTTAGGACTCCATTAACGATGAGATTTTTTGTCCGCGCATCTACTCCTTCATCATCAATCGGGTAAGCCCCGTAACCGTCTTTCAATGTCGGGTCGTCAATGACCGAGACAATATCTGAACCTATTTTTTCGCCCAATTTTCCTTCAAGACACGAATCTCCTGCTGCAACTAAATCTGCTTCACAAGGGTGACCTAATGCCTCGTGGATATACACTCCTGTGAGATCTGGGTCTGAAATAAGGCTGGTGCGTCCTGATGGGGCTCGCTCCGCGCTAAGTATTCTTAGTACAGATTCTGAGCACTTGCGGCCCAATGCCTCCAAATCAGCATTGACTACCGATTCAAATCCACCACCACCGCCAATACGGGTACGATAAGAAGCGACTTCGTCATCTTCGCGCGCAGTAATGACTGCATTTGCAACAGTGCGCTGGTGAGACCAAATGCGATCCATCCCCTCGTTTGTCATTAGTTCGGTGTGAATATGTTCGTCAGAGTATCCGGTGATTGTGGAAACTATCCTTTCATCGGTGCGAATAGATTTGTCAAGGTCGGATAGCAACTCCAATTTTTCTTCCAAAGAAACATCACGGGTATCTTGCTTAGGATGCCAATTTAGTATACCTTCCTTAATAGGAATTTCAGCCAACTCAATGGGCTTTTCAGAACTTGGGCGCCGGCCAGCCACCTGCTTGGCTAGCCGAACTGTACCTTCTACTGCACCGCTAATACTCGAAATATCAGAGGTTGAATAGACACCCCACGCGCCATCAGCGAGAACTCTCAATGTTGCACCAAGATCATGACCGGGGATTGCTCGGCGTAATTCACCATCACGGACAGTAATGGAAGTATTATTACTTGAAACAAGACGGACTTCTGCATATGATGCACCCAACTTTTCTGCACTTTGTAGCAATGAATTAGCAACGGATTCGTCAAGAATTCTTCCCGAGCCGAGGGGGTTTTCGGTTGAACGTCCGCTGCTGGCCACCATAAACATAAGGGGAACTTGGAGGACTTTGAACCCTGCCCTTCCAAAGAGCCAATAGAAGAGGTGAAATGTAACGAAGAAAATG
>JABIHC010000151.1 GCA_018649825.1 Methanobacteriota archaeon | reverse complement strand
TGACCTTCGCCCTCAAGAATCCAATGAGTCACACTTCCCCAAAGTTCTTCATGAGAGGATGAGAAACCACCAAGGTCTGATTCAGATGCAGATTCGGGGCGATTAATAATTCGTGCACCAGTTGCGCGGGAGAGTAATTCAAGGTCAGTTTTTTCAACACGGCGGTAAGTAGTAATTCCTGCATCAGCCAACCACTGACGGGCCTCATCACGCACACCTTCTTTTACAACCAAAATATCTGGGTTAAGTTGGGAAATTGCATCTACTTGAGCCTTGAGAAGTTCTTTTTCTTGCACTTTGAAGGCATTTAGCATTCCAACATCGGTAATTTTCAATGTTGCATCAATGGTTGGACTGCGCATTTCTAATTCTCCATCAAGCAGGAGTATTTTGCCACCTTCAAGGAAATCCTTCATCTTTGGATGAATACACGATTTTGCAAGAACCAATCCGCTGATAATATTACTTTCTAACGAAGAACCACCCCTATTTGCGAGTACTTTAACCAAAGTTGGGTCAGAACGTGAAACGCCATTTGAATCTTCAACTGTTACTAAATTGGCTGCTTCAACAGCCAATTCTGCTAGTCTAGATTGTATTGCAATAAATCCTTTGCCTGCAAGACTGGTTTTTGTTGCCTGCAATAATTCTACATTGTCCGACATATCAATCGGCCTTGAAATTTCTTGCAGAGCATCGAGACTCGCTTGTAATGATTGCCAATATCCATCAGCAATAATTGTTGGATGAATCCCTTGGCGAATCAACTCCCAAGCATTTTCAAGTAATTCAGCACAGATTAGAACGGTTGTGGTCGTTCCATCACGAGCAACACTATCTTGCAAACTACTTGCACTAATAATTAATTTAGCCGCTGGATGTTTGATATCAGCGGTCTGCAATACGGTTACGCCATCATTGGTTACTAATGAGCGACCTTCTTCATCAACGAGCATTTTATCAAGCCCGCGAGGACCTAATGTTGAACGAACAGTACCTGCTAAAGCCAAAGCGGCTTGGATGTTTTTTCGCAATGCAGCAGAACCTGTACTACGCTCTGTATTCTTGAGAAGTTCAGAGGATGCATCGCCGGATGACATGAGGAACAAATAACCCAATAGTTTTCTATTACTAAACCCAGCGGCGATATTATTCTTTCATCAAGGGCAAATATCATTCAATATTAGAGGAAAATCATGTTTGAAACCAAATTAGGCTTCGGAACCTTCTTCTTCTTCAACTACTTCAAAGTCTGCGTCAACTACATCATCGCTTGAATCAGTACTAGAATCATCTCCGCCTTCTGCTGCCTCTGCTGCTTGCATTTCAGCTGCTGCTGCTTCGTACAGTTTTGCGGAGACCGCGTGCATTGCTTCTTCAACTTCTGCAACCTTTGCTTGAATTGCTGCTTCATCAATATCATCAAGGTCAAATGGTTTGCCTTCTTCGTCTTGAACCAACTTTTCTAGTTCATCTAATTGAGCCTTTACGGCTTCGGTATCTGAATCATCCAACTTTTCGCCGGCTTCATCTAATGTGCGACGTGTTTGGTAAACAACCTGGTCAGCAGTATTGCGAAGTTCAACCTTTGCCTTGCGGCGCTTATCTTCTTCAGCAAACTTTTCTGCTTCCTCAACCTTTGCATTAATTTCGTCTTCGGAAAGAGAAGTTTGGCTTTCAATTTGAATTGATTGTTCTTTGCCTGTACCCAAATCCTTTGCAGATACATTTACTATTCCATTAGCATCAATGTCAAAAGTAACTTCAATTTGAGGAATGCCACGCATTGCCGGAGGGATTCCAACCAAATGGAATTGACCCAAGGTAATGTTATCCTTTGCAAATTCACGCTCGCCTTGCAACACATGGATTTCCACTGCAGGTTGGTTATCTGCTGCAGTACTATATGTTTCTGAACGGCGAGAAGGGATTGTAGTATTTCGTTCAATCATAGTTGTCATTACTCCACCAAGGGTTTCAATACCGAGAGTTAGAGGTGTTACATCGAGAAGCAGAATATCTCCAACTTCTTCATCGCCTGCAATAATAGCGGCTTGAAGAGCAGCGCCCATGGCAACCGCTTCGTCAGGGTTTATTCCCTTGTAAGGAGGTTTACCTACTTCTTTTTCAATAGCCTCTTGAACAGCAGGAATACGAGTAGAACCGCCAACGAGAATTACCTTGTCAACATCGCCCTTCTTTACTCCTGCATCCTTCATTGCCCTCTTCGTTGGTGCCATAGTATTCTTAATGAGATCGGCAGTCAATTCATCAAATTTAGCCCTTGTAACGGTAATGTCCAAATGTTCTGGTTGACCATCTTTCATGGTAATAAATGGCAGATTAACCTGAGTTTGCCCTGTTCCAGAGAGTTCTATTTTTGCCTTTTCGCCGGCTTCCTTTAGACGACTCATTGCTTGTGCATCTTTGCCCAAATCAATTCCAGTAGACTTCTTGAATTCTTCAACTAAATAGTCAATTACTTTTTCATCAAAATCATCGCCACCAAGACGGTTATTTCCGGCAGTTGCCTTTACTTCAATTTGTGGTTGACCATCTACTTCATAAATTTCGAGAACTGAAACATCAAATGTTCCACCACCGAGATCGTACACAAGAATCGTTTGATCTTCATCCTTGTCAACACCGTATGCAAGAGCAGCAGCAGTAGGTTCGTTAATTATTCGAAGAACTTCAAGCCCTGCGATTTTTCCTGCATCTTTTGTTGCCTTTCTTTGAGCATCGGTGAAATATGCAGGGCAGGTAACAACTGCTTGCGTTACTTCATGGCCCAGATATGCTTCAGCGTCCGCTTTCAACTTTTGAAGAATAAATGCTGACACTTCTTGAGGTGTGTATTCAGAGTCATCAACACTCTTCTTCCACTTTGTACCCATTTCACGCTTTACACTGAGGAAGGTACGGTCCGAATTGGTAACTGCTTGGCGTTTTGCAGTTACACCGATTAATCGCTCACCATCCTTTGTGAAAGCAACGACAGAGGGGGTGGTACGAGCACCTTCTGCATTAGCGATAATAACCGCTTCTCCATTCTCAATTGTTGCCACACAGCTATTTGTTGTTCCTAAATCAATTCCTATTACTTTACCCATTTTTTTCAACTCCTTTTTCAATAACTATTGAAATATCCTATTCAGAAGAGGGGGATGCCTCCATCGCCATCATCATCGTCATCATCGTCCCCTAGGTCAAGAGTGACGTCTGGGATCTCAATTGCAAATTCATCATCATCATCCTCATCATCATCCTCATCAAAAAATAACGAGGTATCAGCAGGCTCTGCTTTCGATTCATCAACTGCAGAACCTTGAGGGACAAGTTTGAGTGTGAGGTCAAGAATACCATTATTATAAGTCCATTCTACCAATTCTTCACATTGGTGCGGCAGAGGTACACGGGCAACAGGAGCAGTTTGTGTTGAACGCATAACTTCTATCTGATTGCCTTCATTGAGTAAGGTAATCTCAATATTAGTTTCATCTAATTCCACTTCCATTGAGCAATCTAAAGTCACATTCATTGTCCAGCCATTTAGATAATAATCTGCAGGTTCTAAATCTTTGACGATAACGTCTTCAGAATCTTCATCCGGTGTTTCTATTTCAACTGGTTTTGCATCAACCTTTACTTGAACACCCATCTTTTTGAGCATATCCTCGATATCTCCGCCTCCAGAAAGCATGTCTTGTATTTGTGACATGTCAATATTGAAATTAACTCCCTTGCCGGATAACTTTGAAGGATCAATTCCAGCAGATTCAATTTGTTCCTTGAATTGCTTCATCATATTTCGCAAGGTATCTTCATCAATTGGCATACCCATACCCTTGAACATCTCGAGTATTCGCTTTATCATTTGGTCCTCCCATTCATCTCCTGAAATTCCGTCTGACATCACATCACCTCCATCAAATTCATCGTTTCTATCCCTTAGGCCGCACTACTTAACCATCGGTTGTATAGTCGGCTACATTCACCTCTATATAAACCCAACCTCCAGAAAGAATGATGTCTCTCCTTGGCCTTGTTTGGCATCAGAGTTCATTCCTGCATTGGGAAATACACAAAATACACACTTAGGGATATTCAATGGAGATACAGAGGTATCGGCGAAACTACTGTGAACTAGAAATTGCAAGGGTCCAGGACTTTCTTTCCGCCCATCAAAGGCTGAAGTACTTCAGGAACTCTAACTCGTCCATCTTCCATTTGGTTTTGCTCAATGATTGCAACTAGGGCACGGCTCGTTGCGACTGCTGTAGAATTAAGGGTGTGAACTGCAGCATTTCCGTCTGGGGTTCGATAGCGCATTCGTAAACGATTGGCTTGATAATCAGTACAGTTTGAACACGATACAATTTCCTTGTATGCTTTAGCACCAGGTAACCATGCCTCAAGATCATATTTTCTTGCTGCAACTGTGCCCATATCGCCTGTGCAAATATTTACTACCTCAAAATGAAGTCCTAATGCATCCCATAAATCAGTACAATTCGTTAACAAATCTTCGTGGTGACTCCAAGAATCATCGGGATGACTAATGATGATTTGCTCAATTTTTGTAAACTGGTGAACCCGCCAAATCCCCCGATCGGATAAGCCATGTGCTCCAACTTCACGACGGAAACAAGGCGAAACGCCCACCATCTTGATTGGAAGTAAGGATGGCTCAATTACTTCATCCATAAACATTGCAGTGAGAGGATGCTCGGATGTAGCAATCATGTACAATTTATCCGGCTCAACCCCATACATTACTGTCTCAAAGTCATTCAAATCAGTTACTCCTTCGTATGCTTCCCGATTCATCATTACAGGTGGTTGTACGAGAGTGTATCCGCGCTCTCCCAAGAAGTCAATAGCAAATGTTTGTAATGCCAACTCCATACGGGCAAGGTCGCCTTTGAGAAAATAGAAACGACTTCCAGCAATTTTTGCAGCCCGTTCTAATTCAACCCATTTATTCTGTTCAATTAACTCATTATGCACCTTAGGTTCAAATTCAAAAACTGGTTTTTCACCATGCATAGAATGTTGAGTGTTTTCACTTTCATCAGCCCCTTCTGGAACGGAATCATGTAAAATATTTGGGATTCTCATGCGCAAAGTATCTCTTTGATTTGCAAGACTTTTTGCTTTTTCATCTAACTCAGAAATTTGAGAACCGAGATTTTTTACTTCAGCCATGATGCGATCTGATTCTTCTTTGTCACCAGATTTCTTGGCTGCCGCAATTCCTTTTGCCGCAATATTTCGCTGGCGGCGAGATTGTTCCATTTCATGTAAAGCCGCCTTCCATTCACCATCTAAGCGAATGACCTCATGGACTGAATCACGAGAAATACCTCGTTTGTCATGGTCAGCAAGTATTACTTCGGGTTTTTCTCGGAAGAGGGAAATTGGTAGCATCTTATCACCTATCACCTATTCAAAAACTAATGTTTAATTCTAATGCCTTACTACCAATAAAGATTAGAGAAGAAAGGAAGTAACCGATAATAGAACCTCCGTTCAAGAGAGGTAAGCCAGCTTGAGGTCGCCCCCTTGCAACATAGGTCATTAGAGCAAAGTATCCGCAAAGACCCCCAATCAAAGTACCCATTCCAACCATAAATGCTGCACTTTCACCACCCACATCAGATAACCAAGTAATAGCCGAAATCACCAGCATTCCGGGGAATATTACATCGCCAAGACCCATGAACATGGCATCCTTCGCTGGTTTCTTCTTGCGCTTGATGTTCTGTCCAGCCTCACTAGCAGCACTAGCCTTCGCCTTAAATCCACTTTCGCCACCTGCGGCCTCGCCTTTCTCTACTTCTACTTTCTCAGAATGTGATGCATCAACTGCTTGTTCCTCTACTTGGCGAGAACGCTCTTCAGCAGCAATTTCAGCACCCCTCATCCTGTTTTCATCTTCCTCAAGCATAGAATAACCTTTTTCTTGAGGTGCCACCAATAATATTGGTAATTTGAGATTTATCATCGTATCTGCAAGTTCAAGCATATGTTTTGACTTGTAAACCGCCCAAGCATCATAACCTGCTGCCGCAACCATGAAGATAATAATTAACCAAGGTACAAAACTAATGCCAAGCATAGTTACTACTCCAGCCCCCATGATAATTCCCGCAGTATTTACCACATACCATTCGGGGTGTTTGACTAAAAGAATCATGATTAATGTTGAAACTACTAATCCAACTAAAAAGGGAATGTCATATAACATAAAACCAGAAACCATATTATCTTCGGAAAAAGATGCTTGTGTGGGCTCCTCTCCTCCAATGACTGCCATTTCAGATACATATGGCTCGCTTGAATCAGCCGAGGATGAATCACCAGGAGACACTACTATCATTTGTCCTTGAGCATTTGAATCATCTTCTAATACGTGCAATAAGTATTTTCCACTAAACATTTGCAAACCATTTCCGTCAAGCACAAATAAATCATTTATTCCACCATCATTCCAGTCTGCAAGTCTAATTGCCTGAATTGCACCCTCCACTGCATCGTTGTTTGAGAGTGCCATCCAGTTTGCATCTTCAACGCCACCATTTACTGCCATGCTTACTTCAAAACCATACACATCACCCGCATCAGTACCGATTACAAGGAGCATCTCTTCACCACTATTATTTTCGTTTGGCACTTCAGCATTAGGTGAAAAACCAAAGTCCATTGCCGTGAATGAAGCCCCTTCTGGGGCCGACATATTCCAAATTACATCTACCTGATCATAATGTCGATTTGAGCCTACAATAGGCGGGAAATCTTCGGGAATGACAAAAATTGATGCGAATGTATCTGACATCAAAAAGAAACGATCATCACCAATATGTTTTGCAACGATATTACTCTCTTCTACAAGGGAATGCTTTGGATCGACAGAAAGTATACCCATAGTGCTATTATGATATGGGTCAATTAAAACAATTGTTTTTTCACTTGTTATTGCGAGATGGTCGCCATCGTTGTAAATAGCAACTCGACAGTCAGGGCCTACTAGGAATTCGTGACAATTTCTTGCATCACCTTGCATTTCGCCAGTAAGTGGGTCATTCAACCACCAATATACTCCATCGGTCATTCCCAAATATTCTCCGCCAGAAGTCACCCAAAGGCGTTCTGATTGTCCATTTGAGGGTGTAGTATTTGTCCAAACCACATCACCATTTATTCCTTCACGCAAAGATATTTCAGTGGTTGGAGATACTGAACCATCATCATTTTGCCAAGAAACACCCGTTGTTGCAGTTATCCAATTATCTCCACCCAAATCTGCGGAAAAAACATCAGAGTTATTTGCACCATCATCCCAAGAAAGAGTTGCAGCATCATTTGCAGGAGCGAGCGCATAATGTGCAATTGGGACTGTTGTATATGACAAGGCAATCCAAATAATAAATAATAGACCATACTTTAGGACCCATTCCTTTTTCTTCCTTGCAAGATATATGATAATAGCGGTGAAAACAAGAATTGCAGCAAACTCTAATGCCACATAACGGATTTGAGATGCGCCTGATTTCCCAAATGCTTGCAATTCTGCTGCATTATAAAATGGTAACAAGTAAATTCCAAGTCCAATTGTGGCAATAAACATTACAGCCATGCCAAACATTGAGCGACTTTGTTCCTTCATCGCCTCCCACAAATTTTCTTCCGCAGCCAGTTCAGCATTGGCTTGGGCTATGCGGTCAATGCGGCCAGCGGTCTCGGACATCGCTTAACGGTCTCAGCCCCTGCATTTCATGGCTTCGCTATGATGGCACCAACCTTACTACTTTGGTAAAGCCCTTGAAGTATTACACACCCCCTTTGCTGAGGCAGAGTTTCATGAGTTCCAACGAAACTGAAAAATGGCTCAACAAATGCCGAAATCAAGGAATGTCATTAGGACTTGAAAGAACCAATAATATGCTTGACCGTCTTGGTAATCCCGAATTATTGATTCCAGCGATACATGTGGCTGGGTCAAATGGAAAAGGAACCGCTTGTGCCTTAATCAGTGGAGCGTTGATCTTATCTGGAAAAAAAGTAGGCACATTCACATCACCCCATATTGTTTCGATGGAAGAAAGAATTAGAATCAATGGTCAAATCACCAACGAAAATTCATTTAGAAAAGCAGTAGAAATTGTCGAATTGGCAGCCGAAGGGAAGCAATTTGCATGGCAAGAATCACAGGAAGGCAGAAAAATTATTGAAATGAATGAAAGTGAGTTATTAGAGTCACTTCAACCTACTTTTTTTGAAGCCACTTACCTCATCGCCATGCTTATTTTTGCCGAAAGAGAAGTTGATGTTGCAGTACTTGAAACCGGACTTGGAGGGCGATTAGATGCTACAAATACTTGCCACCCTATTGCCTGTTTAATCACATCTCTCTCGCTAGAACACAGTGAAATATTAGGCGATACTATTGAGAAAATTGCAATTGAAAAAGCAGGTATTGCGAAGCAATCTTGCCCATTAGTGCTACGAAATAGCAGCGCTGAAGTTGAGGAAGCGATAAAACAAATCATCCCTTCGCCAGAATTATTGAAAATAGCAATTATTCCACCACAATTGAATTACCGAGAAGAAGCCAAACTTCTTGTAAATAAAGTCCTATTAGAAACAAAATTTGCTTCAGCGGTTGATTACTTGGAAGAGGCAAACGAGAAAGTCCGTTGGCCTGCGAGAATGCAAAATATCAATCAAAAAGTTGGAGTGTTTACAGTTGAAGTAATTCTTGATGCTGCTCATAACCCAAGCGGAATCAATAAGATGTTACCAGAATTTGCAAATAAGACAGATGGGCGCTCATGGGCACTATTTATCGGCTCATCCCCGCAAGGAGATATTGAGTCATTTCTCAACCCATTTGTCAACTTATGTCAAGACATTGGACCTCCCATTTTAGTTGTAGTGAGTGAGCCACAAGCAGGTAGACATCCGCCTATTTCACATGAAATACTGGCGGAAGAATTGAGAGACTACCTTCCACCTGGCATCCCAATAACTGGTTCACAAAAGCCAATTGATGCTTGGAAGGCTTTCGTTTCAGCCTTAGCAGCAGCCGGAGGTCAAGAAGTAGTATTAGGGCTATCAACCGGTTCACTATATCTGCAAGGAAATATTTTGAAAATAATTGGCCAAACAACGAACAAGGACCTTGCACTCCTCCCTTAATTACAAGGAATGACACTAAGTGCTCACAGGTCGGATTTATCATTGGGTGCTCATTCGAAAGGTTTGGTGAGAGGATGAAGGAAAAGCACTTGGCGATTAGAATTCAACAATGTTTGTCTCTTGCGACTGCAAGTAATTGCCCTCGCGCCAAATTTGGTGCATTGTTAGTTGACCCGATTCGAAATGTAATATTGATGGACGGATATAATGGTGGACCACGTGGAGGTGGCAAGTTATGCGGCGGCGAAGAATGCCTTCGAGATACAAATGAAATCAAATCTGGAACCAGAGTTGAAATTGGTTGCCACCATGCTGAAATGAACTTAATTTGCAACTCAGCAGCAAATGGAGTTCCAACTAATGGGGCTTGGCTAATCGTCACAGGTGAGCCATGCATGATGTGCTCTAAACTAATTCACCATGCGGGCATTGCCCGAGTAGTTGTGGTCGATGGCGGATTTGGTGGAGCAAATGGCTGCGGATATTTAGAAAATCATGGCGTTGAAATTCAACGAACAACAGGGCCGAAAGACCCGAGAGGATCTAACCTCTAGCCCATTTCATAATTATTGCCACTAAATATTATGCAGAAATTATTATTCTGTTTGGTTAAGTGATATTAGAGAAGAACCTTGGTCACATCTATCTCCAACGGAGAAATGTATTTCGTCAACAATTGCGTCAAAAGGGGCAGTAATTCGGTGCTCCATTTTCATCGCCTCCATTATCAACAAACTCTGGCCAGAACTCACTTTATCACCGATTTCAACTAATACTTCGAGAATGGTACCCGGCATCGGCGCACTAAGGCCTGATTCCGCATCATCTTCACCTGATGAACCGGGTTCAATAATGTCGGTTTTTATGACCCGTCCAGCATAATGAATCCACCAAGTATCTCCTACCTTAGCACAATGTGCCTTTTCGCACTTGCCATCACCCGAAAAAATCAATAATTGAGAATCAGTGCCTTTATTGAAGTTGATTTCTTCAAACTCACTTAATGCCTTACAGGAAAAAATACCATCCTTGGATTGTACCACAAGTTCACGCAATTCCCCATCGGGGCCGCGGATATTATATTCCATTATGGAAACCTCCGATTAATACTCAAGAATGGGTTAAAAGTGTCACCGCGAACAATAGATCCCCCTGCTAAGCCATCGCCAATAGCAGAACTTCCTGTGTATTTACGATGGATTCCAACTGATTCTGCAACAGCCGAGACGACAGAGAAAAACAAGTTTTCTTTTTCTCCTAATTCCTCCGACCATCCCTCAGCCCAATGCAAGTCAATGAAATTTGTAGGAGTATTGCCTGCAACAAATTCATGATGTGAAAGCAAATCACTTAAGAAATTGATATTTGTAGTGCATCCTAAAATCACGAAATCATGCAGAGCAACTCTCATTCGCCTAATTGCCGAGTCGCGGTCTGGCGCATGAACAACTAATTTTGCTATCATTGGATCATAATTAGGTGTAATATTATCGCCTTGGCGAACACCTGTGTCAAGCCTTACTCCAGGCCCCTCTGGTGCTATGAATACTTGTAAAGGGCCGATGGCGGGTAAAAAACCAGCCGCTGGATTTTCAGCATATACTCGAACTTCGATTGCATGACCTTGCATCCTCAAACCGGTTTTTCCTGAAGGAATTCGTTGCATTATTGATTCGGAGATTGGATTTCCTGCAGCGATTAGTAATTGCTGTTGTACCAAATCAGTACCTGTCACCAATTCGGTAATTGGATGCTCAACTTGAATTCTTGTATTCATTTCAAGGAAGAAAAACTCACCTGACTGTGAGAGCAAAAATTCGACTGTTCCTGCTCCTTCATAATCTACTGCCTCAGCAGCCGCAACTGCTGCTTTGCCCATGTGTTCACGTAATTCTGCATCAACTGCAGAACTGGGGGATTCTTCCAATACCTTTTGGTGGCGGCGTTGAATAGAACATTCTCTCTCGCCCAAATGAATTGTATTTCCATGCCTATCGGCTAATACTTGAATCTCAATATGCCTTGAACCAGTTAGTAGCCTTTCAACATAGACCCTGCCATCACCAAAAGCAGTAATCGCTTCGCGGCGGGCACCTTTGGCTGCTTCAAGAAGGTCCTCTGGGTGCTCAACTGCGCGCATTCCTTTGCCGCCACCGCCCGCACTTGCCTTGAGAAGCAAAGGATACCCAACTACCTCAGATGCTGCTTGAATCGCAAGAAGGGATGCTTGCTCATCGGTTTCCTCTATTTCCTCCCCAGGGATAACCGGAACACCGGCAGCCCGCATGGCAATACGAGCCGTCATTTTATCTCCCATTGAAGTGATAGCATGTGGAGATGGTCCAACCCACACCAACCCTGCCGAAGTAACTGCTTGAGCGAAATCGGCTCGCTCAGAAAGGAATCCGAAACCAGGATGGATTGCTCCGGCACCTGATGCATGTGCAGCAGCAATAATTGCCTCGGCATTTAGGTAGGTCTCCGCCAGTTGTTCACCAGGGAGGAGGATAGCCGAATCAGCCATTTCAACAAATAATGAGGTGGCATCATTTTCTGCATAAACTGCCACAGAAGAAAGACCTAATTCGCGACAAGCACGAATAATACGGCAAGCGATTTCTCCACGGTTAGCAATCAAAACAGAAGTAAAGGGGCTATCTGAATGAGAGAAATTCTCAATAAATTTATCCAATTTTCCCCCCCCATCATCTATACTTTTCAATAAATACAATTTGTCATTATTCCTTTGGTTGCCAGTTTGGCTTTCTTGATTGCAAAAATGAAGACATGCCCTCCTGCCCTTCTTCACAACCGCGCAT
>JABIHC010000178.1 GCA_018649825.1 Methanobacteriota archaeon | reverse complement strand
GGTAAGAATTTCTTCATCTTCTAATGGGGTTTCTATGAATTTCTTTAGTCCACAAAAATATGTTTTTATGGTATTATTGGATTTCCCTTCAGCCTTTAATTGCTGACGATAGGTTGAACTCCAAGAAATGTGAGATAATCGATGTAATCTAGGTGGCAATTCTGGTCCATCAACATTTGGATTCAACCTTTGTTGAATACCCCGCCTTTGCGAGAAATTATGTTGATATGGTCCAGCCACGAATATCCCTCCTCCTGCCGAAGCCGGAGTGCATCCCGAAGGTACTCTATCCCTCCACAATATCAAGCCTTCGTGCATTTCCCCCCCAATAACAGTGAAGTTCGCATAATCTATTTGCGGCGAAATATCATTAGAACTCAGCCAAACTAATAGTATCCGCCCTCTCGTTCAATCAATACATTTCTTCAATAATACTGCCAATATTGCTAGAACGAAGTCGGCCTTGCAAAGGGGATAAATTATACAGATTATTGTTGAGAAATTATGTCTCTTGAATTATCGTTTGTATTTGACTGATAATTTATGTATTGAGAGTTAATATTTGAATCAATTTTCATTGCTCGCTTTAGGGTGTTTCGTAATGTATCTGTTTTCCCATAACAAATTAAAATATCATCATAGCGCAATTGGAGAGCACCGTCTGGGTTCCAAATCAAGTCATTATCACGGGAAATAGCAAAAAGTGGCATTTTTATTTGTTCAGCAAACAATTCTTCAATATTTCTGCCGATTAGTTTGGGGTGGTTTCGCAAATGTATGGAGAGTACGCTACTTCCGGTTTGAGTACGCAATAATTGGCTAATATTAACATCAGAAAACTCCCAATCATCCATGATATATTCAATGATTGCAGCGGCGACATTTACTTTACTTGCTTTTTCAATACCCTCAAGACCTGGGGATGAGTTTACTTCCAAAACAAGAGGCCCTTCCTCACCTTCCAAAAGGTCCACTCCGGCAATACCTAAACCGAGTACGCGTGCTGCCCTGCGGGCAATAGTTTCTGCCTCTGGAGATAATGTCACAGCCTCTACAGTGCCATTTAGATGATAATTGGAACGGAATTCGCTCCCTCTTGCTCGGCGGCGCATTGCTGCAACAACCTTGTCGCCGACAACTAATACCCGGATATCTTTTCCATGACTTTCGGCAATATATTCTTGGATGAGTACTGCTTTATCTCCAAGTAATAATGCCTCTACGAGGTTTTTTGCCTCTCTTAATGTATGGCGCAGGAATACCCCCTGGCCTTGGGTACCTTCGCTTACTTTAATCACGCAAGGCAACCCGCCAACTCGTTGGATTGCAGCATCAACATCACGAATATCGCGGACATATGCAGTAGTTGGGATTTTGATGCCGTTTTTTGCTAGAATTTGACTTGCGAGTAATTTATCGCGCGAGAGCCGAATGCCATCTCCACTATTAGCAGCATAGATGCCTATTTGTTCAAACTGATTTAGTAAGGCAACTCCATGCCGAGTAATTGAATGACCAATACGCGGAATTACAGCATCAATTCTTATTGGTTCGCCCTTGTGAAGAATCTCAACATTTTCAGTGCCAATACTTAGGCTAAATTGCAATGGGTCGAGGACATTTACGTCAATGTTGCACTTGCGTGCCTCCTCTACCAAACGCCGAGTTGAGTACAAGCGCGGTCCGCGGGATAGGATGGCAAGACGCATATCTCTCAAATTGTTCCGTTCGTTCAACCTTTTTGAGTTATTCCCTAACAGAAATATCCTATTTTTCGGTCATCAGTACTATCTTGTGCTACTTTTCTCCCTTTGCTAAATACTCAAGGAATCTCTATTATAGTACTCTATTTTCTTGGGTGGATTTGATAGTGTGGTCCGTAATCGCAGGTCCATGCAGCCGCCAGCCTCACCTCCTGCGGAAGAAGAATTATCTCATCCTGCAGATTCTCTTGACGAACCCCACCCCGCCGATTCTATTGGCCCAACTGCGGGTCCGACTACGGGCCCACCGGAGTCGGCACCTGGCCCAACTGCGGGCCCTACTGGAACTTTTTCGGCATCTGCTGGCCTTGATGACGCAAAGGCAGTAAAAAAGACACGGCGGCAAGAGGTTGAAGAACTTCGTGAAACTGTAAAGAAGGCCCGCTGGAACGTTTATTTATTCCTCGGCGTAGGTGCTATTCTCTTTGGATTTTCCCTATTTCCACTTTCAACCCCTGGTATTTGGGATGATGGTAACTTACAAAGCGATTCATTTTCCAGTTTGGGAACGATAGAGGCTCCACAATCAATATATGGCGTACCGGGAATGACTATTGACGTAGATGTAGATATTTGGGTGATGGATGAGCATGGCGGAGATATTGAACTGTTTTTAGTTCCTAATTCTTGTGAAGACTCCAATGTTGTTTACACACAATCAACAATGAGAGACGAAGGTTCTATGGGCTATTTTCTTCTTGAAAATGCTGCACCTGGATCAAAACATACTATAGAATTGGAGTCTAATCCAACTGGCCCGCACTGCCTAATTGTGGAATATCTTGAAGGTAACGATGAAAGGCAAGAGAGTTTAGAAGTGGCAATTCATGTGTATATGTTGCGGATACCTTTGGGCATCTTTGCAGTGTTATCACTTGGCTGGTCTCTATTTGGATTCTTTGGGGCGCAAAAAAGAGGAAAGAAATTGAAAGTATTGAGTAGTCCAAAGAAAGCACCCTCTACTGAAAAACAAGTAATGGATGCTGCAAGAAAGCAAAAACTTGCGACTGGCCCAAGTGCCCCCCCCAGTCCTGCCGACTCGGGCCCCGATGGTCCACCGGCAACAGCTCAGGAAACACCTCCTGTTGAGGCTGCAGCACCTACTCCAACTCTAACCCCAACTGCTCCTCAAGTGAATTATGTAACATCTGGTGATGGGTATTACTTCATCCAAAATGAAGATGAAACTTTCCAGCCTCAAGCGTATTATTTGGGTGCAGATGGTCAATATATACTATATCAAGGATGATATTGGCTTGGGAAAAATACCATCAAAAGAGCATTATTACCCGCTCGGGAACCGTGATGCTTGAAAGCAGTTGAATGCCGACCCCCTAAATGCCACCCATGTCTGACGAACTCACATCTCCTCTCAAAGCGGCCGAACTGCGTGACCTTTGTCGCCAGAATGGTCTTTCTGTTTCGGGGAAAAAGTCCGTACTGATTGGGCGCCTTCTAGAAGCAAATGTTGACCCCGAGGACTTAGGAATCATATTTGAAGAAGCAAGAGAGTCAGAGAATGAAATATTGGATGATGATGAAGCCTTTTATCTTAATTCAGATGATGAGGAGGCGATTACATCAATTAGCCAAACCTCAATCATTGAAGCAGAGATTATTGATGCTGAAGTTGTGGATGCTGAGGTTATTAATGCTGAAGTTATTGATGAAGAAATCGCAAAGACGATGAAACATAAGCCTATTGCTTCAATTGATCAAACCTCAATCGTTGAAGCAGAGATGATTGATACTGAAGTTGTTGAGGATAACCCTGAAGAATCTGCGAAGATGAGTAAAATATTTCAAGATGATCTTTCTTCTTCCGCCAGTTCTCTATCAGAAGAAGACCAATCCGCCCTCCCTCCAATCCCTGGCAGTAAGCGGAAGGTAATATCAAGAAATGGAACAAAGCCAAAAACGGCATTGGTATTAGCACTAATCATATTAGTTGGCGGTGTAGGTTATTGGTATTTTACGGGAAGTATAGACCCCTTTACTCCCGACACGATTCGCTATGGCGATGACATGCGATATTCTATTTCAGATGGAATTGTTAGTGCTGAAGGTGAATTTATTGATGCCATTGTTGAGAAAATGGATACCGACGATGACATTTGCAAGATAATAATTGAATATGGTGGTTTGGGAAATGTTGGTGTTACCAAGGGTGGCAGTTCGGAATTATTTGACCAATCGAGCAATTATTTGTCCGGGGCCATACGCCAAAGTGGCAGTTATGGTTTTGAGTGGTTAACTGTTGAAAAGCAACACGAATACACATTTGAAGATGTAACAATAACAAGGCATTTAAAAAGCGTAATAGACCAATCAAAATGTAGCGATATCGGGGCCTCTTCATTTGGCAATAGCCTTGATGTGGGTTCTACTACTTGGACAGAAATAAGAGATCAGGATGTATTGCGTTCGCAAGTTGATTATTCATTAACTCATGAAAGTGGGGCTATCGAAGGAACCGCAACATCCTTTGGAGTTTCGGGGATTTTTTCTTCGGTAGAGGATATTCAATCAGCAATTGGCATGGCGGTATCACCAGTGGAGTTGAAGGAATTAATTGGTGATCAGTTAATTCAAGAATCATCAACCGGTAACAGAATGGGCTGGTCTTGGTCAGTACTTGGAACCGAAGAGGTATTGGGCGAACTAACGTGGCGGATTCTAATGGTCAATGAGGATGTTAAATCGCTTTGCCTCGGCCATGCATACATCAATATCTGGGTTAATGCTGATTCACCGTGGGCGATATATCAAGAAGTAGATATTAGGTTATCAGGTGATAGTCAGGAAAGAAATGATTGTTCATCAACCTCGCAATTAATTAACAATTTGGTGGTGCCCGAAGGTTCATTCGAGATGCGAATGTCAATGAGTAAAAAAGAATTACAACGAGGTGAATCCCCAGTTGTTTTTGGACGTGATTATGATAATCGCGTTCGCTCATCACAAGTAAAACCTCTTGATTCTGAACTGACGGATTGGCAAGATGGTGAACAACATATTGCTGATAACTCAACTTCACGAACGCATCCACTTGAAGATGCAGTTGCATGTATTCCATACTTGGATGGTGCTTCAGGAGCAAAGGCAGCAATGTCCGATGATGGCTATGTTTGGCGAGCAATTGACAATCGAACTAATTCCCAACAGACTACTTGGAATCTCTCTTGGGTTGATACTGGTGATACCTCGGGTTGGGTTGAGATGACTGTTTCGGGTTCACCATCATCAGAGAATTGTAGTT
This sequence comes from Methanobacteriota archaeon, assembly GCA_018649825.1. Classification (GTDB taxonomy): domain Archaea; phylum Thermoplasmatota; class Poseidoniia; order Poseidoniales; family Poseidoniaceae; genus PSPT01. The sequence continues at coordinate 4,585 of JABIHC010000178.1, read as the reverse complement.
TCCTAAATTCTGGAGTGATTGAGGATGGACCTAATCATGACCGTTCCTCATTGCCACAGACACTTTCTCTTTCGGCAATGGAAAATCGATTACTAGATAGTAATAGATATTCCGAACTAAGTACTGGCGACTCATATTTGGGCACTTCTTCTGGGCTTCATTCGGAAGTAATGTATCGCCATCTTGTAGCAAGTACAAGTACGGGACTAGACGGAATAAGTGACTGGTTAAATCTTGAAGATGGGGCGTCGGCAGCAACTGTTGACTTGAGTCGTTCGTGGGATGAAGGCCAGTGGTCAAATAATTTCAATTTGGCAGCCGATTTATCAGATGGTCGAGTTGTGGGTTGGTCTTTGGTAAAGTCTGTATAGTAAAGAAAAGGCTATTTTTTCCATTCAAATAGCGTCATTATCAAAAGGGGTGGTTATCCCACCGAATTTGGGATGCACGTGAATGATGAAGAGGTTGCGCAGGCTACTGGGCAAATAATTGAAGTCTCGGAAGATGAAATTGAAGTCATTGAACCTTCATTTTCCGATGTAAGGCAAGCACCTTCTGCGGCAGAGGAAATTTCGATTTCTAGGCCACGTAATGTAATGGAATTGCCCTCAGCCCCCCCTACTAGACCTGGTTTGGCTAGAGTTGTTGTTTGTATTAATCAAAAAGGCGGAGTTGGAAAAACAACTACTGTCATCAATGTAGCAGCACATTTGGCTACGCTTGGCCTTCGAGTATTGGTAGTTGACTGTGATGCCCAAGGGAATTGTGCAACTGGTTTGGGAATAGACAAATCAAAGGTAGAATTTACTTCCCGCAACCTCATGCTTAATCCCGAATTAGCCGGATCATGCCGTTATGCAACAAATATTGATGGTTTGCATTTGGTAGTGGGTGGGCGTACATTGGTAGGGCTTGAGCAAGAATTGATGAGCGAATTAGGGCGAGAACGTCGCCTTACAGAAGGATTGGAAGTTCTATTACCGCATTATGACATTGTATTAATTGACACACCACCAAGTCTTGGAATTGTGACAATAAATGCCCTCTGCGCGGCCGATGCAGTAATTATCCCTGTTCAAACCGAGTATTTTGCTTTAGAGGGAATTGCATTGTTAGCAGGGACAATCCGAGAAATCAGAACCCGCCTAAATCCGCGCTTAGGCGTTGATGCAATTCTAATGACAATGCATGCTCCAACCCTGCTTAATGGTCAAGTTGCAGGTCAATTGAAAGAAACCTTTGCCGGTTTGGTAATTGAGCCACCAATTAGGAGGAATATCCGTATTGCCGAAGCCCCAAGCCACGGCATTCCTATTCACTTACATGCGCCAGAAAGTCATGGTGGTAATGATTATCGCGGTTTGGCTGAAAATCTTGCATTGCGTTGGGGCTTAGCAAACAGGTAACAGGAGAGATGTTAATGGCGGCGAAGCGGGGTTTGGGGCGCGGTCTTGATGACCTCCTCGATACCCACGATACCGATTTGCCCTTCCTTTCTGCCTACGGTTCTGCTGACGAAAAAGCCCTTTCGGGCTTACCTCCTTCGGCTTCTACTGATGACCCACAAGACTTATTCCAAGCACTCGTAAGATTTCTAAAAAGTGAAAATGCGAAGATTGAGATTAAAGGCAATATTGCTAAATGTGAAAAGTGGTTGAAACTGGATATTGTAGCCGACGGAGTTCAAGCAACCCTCGCTTGTGTAAACTTGCCACTCGTCCCTTCCGACTTAATGTCTCCAGGGATGCAAGCCGGTACATTAAGCAAAGATAATTCCTCAGCAAGTGTAATTTTTACTATTTGGAGTGTTGATGCGCGTCGACTTCTGTCACGAATAAATGAGCACCAAAAGCGCAAATGAGCCCATTTTCTTCAAATAGTATTGAAAAAAGTTCAATCTTTATTCTTTCTATTAATGTAAGTTGCACCTGCAAGCATCAAAGTAGCAGTTGTACCCAATACACCAATTGAGGGCAGAAAGCCTTCATCCTCTACTACTTCTTCAGGGCAACTATTACCTCCCCAAAGAGGGGGGTCTGAATGCAGATCTAGCCAACAATCAGACCAAATTTTTGACCACCCGGAGGCAGGCAGTCTTTCAGTTGAATTGTCCTCATAAGATAAGATAAATCGCCAATTAATATAGGTGTGGTCCTCCATTGGAGTTGCTGAACCAGAATATGTTCCATTTCCAATCTCTTCAAGAGTCATCGGTTCAGGGGGGTGGCAAAATCCGGAATTAACGCATATTTGGGTTGAAATAGCAACGGTTGTATTATTGCCAATAGCATTTTCAGTCAACGAGACGGAGATATTCCATGCTTTAAGGTCAAATGAAATATCATCTCGAACAAACGAATCTACCGGTGTCCCTGCAGTATCAGGATCTAAATTGACTCCTGCCTCAGCTGCTGAAACCGGCATAATTGAGAATAGCAATACCAACGTCGCCAATAGGCTGAATGAGAGTGCTCTATGTCGCATGATATTAACTGCACTTTTTAGCGAGTATATAGTATTACAGGGGGCTTTTCTTCACATTTCCCGCACCGAATCATAATTGTGATTAGCGATACTAGATATTCGCGCCAAATTGTTGAAGTACTGTACCACGCACCAATAATATCCATGACCTCTCAAGAACCATCCCGAACCCAGCGTGGAATAATGACTTTCTTTGCTATGATGATGCTTATTTCAGTAACCGCACCAATCATTTCTACAGCATCTGCCGGAGGTGGTGGTGGAGGAGGCGCAACAACTCACATTGTAGAAATTACCAATACATTCACCCCAAATAATCTCACAATTAATATTGGGGATTCCATTGAATGGAGAAATGTTGACTCAAACTCCCACACTGCTACTGATATGGGTACTGGCCCGGAAACATTTGATTCCGGCAATATCAATCAAGGAGGTACTTTCACTGTTTCTCTTAATACACCGGGAACTTATGATTATCAATGCACTTACCACCCAGGCATGACTGGCGTTATCCATGTCGTTGACCCTAATGGTGGAGGTACCGGAAGTGACGGGAATAATTCGACCGGTGGCGGGGACGAGAATAATACAAATGGTACAGGCGGGAATGGAGGAAATGGCCCTCAAGACATGAGAATGATGGTTTACATGCCCGATGGTACTCAGCAATCAACCACGATTAACATGACTTCAAATGGCACACTTTGGGATGCTTCACTAATTGGTTTTGAAAGACTTGAATTAGAATATGGCTTTGATCAGGACCCTGAACTCGGAGCACTTCTATATTCAATAGCGGGTATGATGAGTGAGGCATCATCTGGTGAAGAAAATTATTGGTTTTGGAGTCTTTACTTGTTGGATCTTTCAGATGGTTCTTGGGCTCCTTCAATAGATAGTGTATCATTAGTAAATGCCAGTACTCAAGACAGTTTTGCTTGGGTTGCAACAAATGGCTCATGGGGTCCATTTGACGGTTATAGTGTAGATCAAATGATAATGGATAATGAGAATAATAATGCGGGGGATGATGTTGTTTCTGTAAGCATGATGGTTTACATGCCAGACGGTACATCGCAATTTTCCAATTTTTCAGTTATTGATTCAGCCAATGCTTGGAATGCATCTGAAATGGGGTTCGCATTATTGGGCCTTGAGTACAATTATTCAATTGAAACATATGGTGCTTACTTAGTATCAATCGGAGGATTAGTTTCAGCAGCATCTTGGGGAGATGCTGATTTCTGGTATTGGGCCCTCTATACAACTAATACCACTACAAATGCATGGGAGAGTTCAATGTTAGGAGTGTCTTCAATAAATGTGGAAGAAGGACTTTCCTTTGCGTGGGTAGCAACCAATGGCTCTTTCGGCCCTAATGAAAACAGTGTTGACCAAATGATGGCCGATATCGCTGCTAGCCAAAGCGTTGAGGGATGCATGGATTCAACTGCAACAAATTTCAATGCCGATGCTACAATTGATGATAATTCTTGCACTTATCCTGATGTGCCGGTATTGGGATGTATGAATTCAACTGCAACAAATTACAATCAACTGGCAACTGAAGATGATAACAGTTGTACTTACCCTGCACCAGAGCCTGAAGCATTGTTGGGTTGTATGGACTCAACCGCATCTAATTTCAATGCAGAAGCCACCGAAGATGATGGTTCTTGTCAAATTGATTTAGGTAATTCAAATACGAGTAACAATGACAATGACGATGGTTCTTCGGACGATATTGAAGATAAAACCGAGGGTGTTATGGCTATGATTCCAGGTGGTATTATTGGAGTTGGTGCAATAGCAGCAGTAGTTGTTGGCCTTATCGGTTGGATGGTAGTTTCTAAGAATTAAGCCATACAATCATTATTCGGTTTTGTCAATAGTCGCCAATCTCTCTCATGATAGCCAGACTCTCTTGATGCAACCGTTTGTTGCTCTTGCTCAAGATCATCTTCAAAATATTCTCCGTGCTTATCATAAAAATGGCGCTTAATCTCTTTGTAATAAAATCGGCTCCAGGTATATTTTCCCGAAATAGTAGTTTCGGAGAAGAAGTCACGATGACTCGAATATTCACGAATAAATCTGT
>JABIHC010000177.1 GCA_018649825.1 Methanobacteriota archaeon | reverse complement strand
CCCAATAATCGTTCAGCATGTTCCAATTCATCATCAACTTCCGCTCGCAAGCGTTCCAATCTAATTCCTTGGTGGGGCCCCAATAATCGAAGCATTAGGCTAAATTCCCATCTCTCAGCAAAAGCATCCAATTCTTCTCTAGTTTTTGAATTACTAATTGCTTCTTCATAACGAGAACATCTTCCATTTCTTGTAAATAGACCAAAAACAATCCACGAGAAAAGAGGAATTCCCCCAAACATTCCAATCAAATCCCATGCACCAAGCCCAATATTCCCAATTTGAATCTCGAAACTATCTACTGGAGTGTCATTTGCATTGAGGGGGTCGGTTCCTGAGCGGATTTCATCAGCATCAGTCCATTCATCATTATCATCATCCGCATCGGCATTATTTCCTATCCCATCACCATCACTATCCAAGCATTCTAGCGGGTTGGAAGGAAAAGCATCATCTTCATCCATACATTCATCAGCATCGAGGTCTCCAGGAGAAGCGAACTTTGGCAGAATATCAATAGTATCGTTGTAACCATCATTATCCTCGTCGTTTAGGTATGGGTCAGCATTGGTTCCTGCTTGGTTGTCTCCAAGGCCATCCCCATCATTGTCCTCCCATTGAGTAGGATTGTTTGGGAACATGTCATAAAGACGGCCAGTTGGGTTGTCTCCATATCCATCACCATCAAAGTCTGACCACTGTGTAGAATCTATTGGAAAAGCATCAGAATTATTTCCAGATTGGTTATCTCCATAACCATCACCGTCGATGTCGCCCCACTGTGTAGGGTCGTTGGGAAAGTGATCAGCCCCAATCCCCATCGGGTTATCACCCATTCCATCACCATCCATATCTATCCATTGAGTAGGGTCAAATGGGAAATCATCGTAATTGTCGGCAATTCCATCGCGGTCAGAATCAAAATGCCGACTTTGGTCATCTGGCCATATATCTCCTTGGTTTCCCTTGGAATTATCGCCATATCCATCACCATCAGAATCTCGCCACTGTGTAGGGTCGAATGGGAACTCATCCATATGGTCTGGAACTTCGTCGCCATCGGTATCTAGGTATTCATTGGGATCATTTGGGAAATCATCACCTTCATCGCTCCAGCCATCACCATCGGAATCCGGGCATCCGAACCTGTCCTTTATCGACGTACCAGGAGTAGTTCGGCAGGAATCTCCATTATTACCATAGAGATTGTCACCATATCCATCGCCATCATCGTCGGATTGTTGACTTGCATCATAGGGAAATTCATCGCTATTATCCCCCGCACGGTCCCCATCGGTATCTTGCCATTCAGTAGGGTCGTCCACGAATGGGTCTAGAATATCTGGGCGCCCATCACCATCAGTATCTGGACATCCTTTTTCAAATTCATTAGTTGAGTTGCCCGCTAATCTTGGACAGAAGTCGAGATAGTCTTCGAAACCATCTGCATCGTCATCAAAGTCCTCAAGAGCATCCATGCATCCATCTGAATCAAGATCAGTTAAGTTTGTTGAAGTCCACCTAGTCATTCCTCTTTCACAATCATCAATTGAATCATTGACCCCGTCGCCATCGTCATCATCATCTTCGTCAGTATCTCTACATCCATCAGAATCATGGTCAAATGCTGCTACTGATTCGAAACCAATTGGTGAAAAATGGCAGTCGTCTATTGCATCGATAATGTAGTCATCATCGTCGTCATCATCATTTACATCTGGTTCCCCATCTCCGTCATAATCGCTTGACAATTTAGCGATGAACCAATCATCACCGTCGTTATTTTGTTTTTTGATTGTACCATATTTCTCAGGCCCGTTATCGACAGCCCCAGATATATATCCATTTCCCGCACGGTCGCTAAATACCCCTCCAACGGAATCGCCAGAGTCTGTACTGCCTGCACTTAGTGCGAATTGCCACGAACCTGATGAGTTAATTTTCGCCAGATAGATATCGGTGCTACCACCAGCATTTACAAGTTGGAGAGTACCCATTTGGATTTGAGCCGAGTGAATTCCACCTACAAGGACATTATCGTGAACATCTACTGAAATTGAATTAATACTATTCGTACAAGAGCATTCTACTTCTTCTATCCAAAGCCACGTGCCATTACTGTCGAGTTTTGCAATAAATGAATTCTGATGGCCACCAGAAGCATATCCAATGCCGTTTACCTTATTTGTACCATAGGTGGTTCCAGCAAAGAAGACATTTCCAATAGAATCTGTATCCACTGCCAATCCATGCGATGTTGAAGAAGCAGAATCCCAAGTTTTTGCCCATTGCCATTCCCCATATTGATTGATCTTTGACACAAATGCAATCCGATTGGATTCACTTGTCGTATTCAACGAATGATTACCAAACATGATGAGGGTAGAGGAATCGTGAGGTGCAATCGTACCAGAAATATACGCGTAATTATTGTCATAAATATTTACATCATATCCAGCATCATTGCCATTTGAACCAAGAAATGAAGCCCATTTCCATTCACCATTTGTATCTATCATTGCGACTACAATATTTTTGGTAACTGTGCCCTGTCGGCTATCAGAAAATGAAGAACCCCCACCGATTCCTCCCGCATTACTGAGTAGTATGTCGTTGCCATATTCTCCCGTGATAATGCTTGAGCCATTTTGGAATGTATCAATAGAATGGAAACCATGTCCATAATTAGATGCGCCTCCTTCTTTCATCCATTCCCAATCACCGAGAGAGTTGAGTTTGGCAACAAAACCTATTGTGCAATCACCATTACAATTGCTCATTTCTATTTTTCCTGACTTACCTGGTGATTCGAAATAATACCCACTTCCTTGGCCAGTTTTTGGACTTCCTAGTGTACCTGTAATATACAAATTACCTTGGCCATCAAGCGAGATGTCACCCCCTTCCCAGCCACTATTGTATTCTGCATCATCTCCAGTAATGTTTGCCGTCCAATCACAAACTCTGTTTGAATTTATTTTCACCACAAAGAGGAATAAAAACTCTGGTAAATCACATCCACCAATTGTGTGGTCAGTGCTTGAATCACCTGAAGCGGTGCCAAGTGCAAAAATATCTCCAGTTGGGGAAACTACAATATCATTGATTGAGAAATCGGAATCATCAGTGCCAGATTGTTGTACCCAATCGAATGCAAGGGGGCCATCAGGGATGGCTGAGAGGTTAATCGGTGGTAATTGATTTTGTAATTGCCACGGGTAATCGATATGTGATGTTTCATTGAATACAGTTGCAGAAGCAGCTTGTTGTAATTCTAGCGCCCTTGTATTAGAAAGGCTGGTTGAATGAGTTAGACCAACAGGGTCATCACCGGTAATAGATGCATAGAGAACACATGCGGCAAGGTATGAACCAGATAGTGAAGGATGGCTTCCGTCACTACTGTAGAGGTCATGGAATAGTGTTCCCGAGTCAGTTGGTGTCCCCCCGTCTGCAATAATATTGTCATGGATATGTTGGAATGCTAAACCCGCTGGAGCAACCCAAACTTGGCGGCTTGCTGATGACATATTGTCTCTATAATCAAGATATCCATTCGCTAGTTCATCCTGCATTGAAGAGTAATTTGGATAGATCCATGAATTGGTACTATCTCCATCTCTTCGCCCCCATGTCATCAATAGAACCGTCTCTCCACCATTTCTCTCAATAGCCTGATTTAGTTCGATAGCACCATCTTTACTGTCTATCCACATTTGCTCGGTTCTAGGAAACCCTGGAACCTGACTTTGGTCTTGTAGCACAACCCAATCCCAAGATGTACCTTTGAGAGTGGTATTCCACTGATGACCTGAAGATGCTACATTACTCGCATGTTGAGAAAGTTTGAGTCCACCACCAGTTAGGCTGGATACATTTGTCTGCACCGATGCTGCGCCCATCACCCCATCAACCAAATTATCAAGATTATTTGCGCTGGTGTAACTATTGCCCATTAGAAGTATATCCTGTGGGCCCTGAAGGACTTTGGAATTTGTTACTTCTTCATTCAAAACAATAAAATCAGTTGACTGGAATGGTGCAAAACACAGTACAAAAAGTACGGCAATAACCCCCCAACGCTTAGCAGTCACATACATTCTAAACCATCATTTCTCATAACCATTGGCATTCCACGACATTGCCAAGAACACAAAGGGGCTGACAATAAATCAGTTCTGAAATCTAATGAGATATTTCTCCTGATTACAAAGGGATATTTGATAATATTCAATAATATAAATTTGTCATCTCATATGTAATATATGATATTAATTACAATAATAATATTTCAGATAATCCGCTGATAGGCATCCAATGCGCCGCTAATTACCTTCTCCCATGTACGATTTTCCTCCACCCAAGATTTTGCATTTTGACCAAGTTCAGTCCTTAATTTATCATTATTAATTAGAGACAAAATCGAGTTGGAGAGCGATTCTACATTACCGGCCGGATAAAGCAAACCCGTTTCACCATGCTCAACAATTTCTGCAAGTGCGGGAAGGTCAGACATTACTAATGCACGACCCCGAAGCATTGCTTCAAATGGCTTGAGGGGAGTTACCAAACGAGTCACTCTCGTATCGGGCCGACTAACTACAAACACATCAATTAAATCATAAAATGGGGCTACTTTTTCATGCGGCGTTGGGCCCATAATTACTGCATTATCCCCAATACCTAATGATTCACAATAAACACGTAATTCTTCTTGACCAGAAGGAGATGATAGAACAAATAGTTTTACATTTTCACCCCTCGATAACAATAAAGCAACAGCTTCTGCAGTAGCATTCACGCCTTCAATATCACGCAAACTACCAATGTAACCAATAACGATACTATTGCCTAACTTCGACTTAGCTATAGGGAATAATTCCGAAACATCATCTAATTTACTAAGTGTTACTGCGTTTGGGACCAATGATATTTTCTTTGGATCAACACCGCGAGAAACTGCTTCTTTACGTAATGTTTCACTAATACATATTACTGCATCTGCCTTACGAAGAACTCTCGTCTCAAGAAACCGAAATCTCTTGTATGATGGCCCCCAAGGTTTCCAACGACCATTTGCAACTGCCGTTTCTTCCCACATACCCCTCATCTCATAGACAAATGGTAATTT
>JABIHC010000084.1 GCA_018649825.1 Methanobacteriota archaeon | reverse complement strand
GGTTTCACCACATCCAGCAGGAATCAATACCCCATTCATTAGATTCAATACTTGTTGCATTTTCACCTCTCCTTGTTTGAAATACGCAGTTAATGTCCTCAATATGTCATGTTTGGTAGTTTTTCATAGTTCGCCTTTGATTTAAATGAGATGGAGGATTATTCCTTAGGTGAGTAATTAGGTGGGATTCGTATGGCGTGAGGGTCTGAAGCATAGGGTTGCCAATCGTAAGTCCATCGGTCTCTATCGGGGTCCCATTCATCCCAAGTCGGTACTGTTTCCAGTACATCCAATAACTCATTCGGAACTACACCTGGAACGATGAATGCCTTTTGGCGGTTTAGTGGATAGGGATTTCGCAATTGGATTCCGAGGGTCCCAAGGATTGCTCGGGCTACATACCAAGTTGCTTGCCCATTCCAACCGTGGGCTATTTTGACTACGATTCCTAATCCCTTTGGGTAAGAGGGATGTTGTATTGCCATGCCGAGAAGGCCATCTGCGCCTTCTTTAGCAATTACTCGGCCTTCTCCAGCCTTGATTATGGTTGAATCAAGTCGATTGAATCCTCCTACTAAGTCGGGATGACGGCACATTGCCTCCCATATCCAGTCATCATCCTTTTCTCTTACAAGAGATGAACATAACCTTGCTAATTCGTTAACAGTATTAGCGACTGTCGGAAGTCCACAACCGTCTTTTCCAACTCTCAACGCTTGCCAATCTTCGCCTAGAGTTTTACGTAATACGGAGAGGAAACTTTGGAACGTTTGGTGTGAAGGGAGAGTATAACCTACTCTTGACCAGCCTTTCTCTCGACAACCTTTGAGAATCGCTGCATGTTCTCCTGAACAGGTATTGTACCAGCGTCGAGGGCGTCTTACTTGCCTGCCAAATTGTATCAGCGGCACGTCAAGGGGCGTCATCATTAATGGCCATTCGGATTTGTTAAGCAGACTTTGAGCAGCGGCAACGTGCTCAGTATCGCCATTATGGCTTGCAACGGATATTGCCTTTTGCTCCCATGTAGTAATATCTGCTAATTCTTGAGAAAAAGATTTGAGCATAAAAGGTTTCATCATTGAGCGACCATAACACAATACATTTCCACCGAAGGAGTGGATTACTTCATTTCCATGCGCCCAAGCAACTGCCCCGTGAATTGTATTTTCGGAAACTCCATTGCGGCGGTAATCCACTAGCGGTTCCCATTCAACATCCCTACCTGTTGGTATGCCAGCAACATCTTCGCCAAGTGGGCTATTTGGGTACATGGTGGACCCAGGCCGGCCAGGGGCGACTGCTGAAGAAACTCCTCTTTTTTCAGCGTCAGTCATACCAATTCCCTCAGCAGTTCATTTACGCGTGGTGTTACTTCATTCATGAATGCTGTCATATTACGACAGACTCTATCACTATCATGATTAAAGAAATCAAACCAAGTCATCATGCGATCATCGGGATGGAATCTTGCGACAATTTGCTCAGCAACTTCCTCAACATTTCCGATTAAGGCATTATCTTCTGCCTTTTCCACCTTTTTCGGGTCTATGGTGCCTTCCAATGCTTTCCAATATGAACCCAATGCTAATTCCGCCTCAAGCTGCGCAACCTTACTTTGTTCTTCAGAAGTAAGTCCTTGCTCTGCATTTAGAAAAACAAATGTCGTTCGAGGCATGTCTCTCCTTTGCCATTCACCTCCGCTTTGGTGATAGCACTTCTTCATTCTGTCATGGGTAGCATCAATGATTTCTTCCGAGGTAATTGAAAGGTTGAAAACTTTGACGGGGAGAATTTTGTTAACAAATTCTTGGGCTACAGGGTCATGTGTTCCAACGATAAACTCAAGGAGTTCGCGACGCCATTCGCAAGGAACAATCTTCAAATCTTCAAACTCGTAGCGTTTTGGAATTGGTATTTCAGTTAAATCAATGCAGAAATTTTCGTCCTCTGGGTGGTCACTGTGGTATTCCTTAAAATACGCTTCTTGAACCGCCTCCCAATCACTATCTGAACGGAAGTTCTCTCTTGATAAAATGGTATTGTATGTGTCCTCGCTGCTTATGGTCTCTCCATTGAGAAGGCGAAGGAAGATATCACATGATTCCAAAAATATTTGCCCACGTAGTGCCGGCCATGCCGCCTCTTCAACTTTATTGCGGGGGACTATTCCATAAGGTCGTGCCATAAATTCAAATCTACCGGAGGCAAATCCAAGGTGAAGTTTTCTTTTTTCTTCTAGATCTAATCCATGAAGTTGAATGGTATTTGCAATTCTTTCTGCTAATGCAATTGGCCCACCATTGGCTAAGGTACTAATGACTGCAGCACCAATTTCAATGTTCTGTGTGCGGCGGAATGAATCAAGCGCCAGCAAAGGGAAGTCAGTACAAAGCCCAACTTCTCCTTGCCAATGTGGAACAACAGGTTTGAGGTTTTTCTTTTGTACCTCGGTAGAAAGGTGTGCTTGAGCAAGCCATGCAACGCCAAATCCAAGTTTATCAGCCACTTGCAATTGCTGAAAGTAATTTTTCATCATTTGTGCTTCACTTGGTATGACTCCATCTTGATTTGGAGTCTGGCTGATTGAGAAAAAAATGTCGTATTCCACTCGCCCCGCCTATCTTCTGCGAGGGGGTAATAGATACCCATGATTTTCGGCTTAAATAATAGATTTTTTTCCTCTTCCCTCCAACATTTGTTCGCGATATTATTACCCGCCGGCTTTTTGAGAGTTGGGCCCACGCATGAGTTCATGGCGGAGCAATCTACGGAGATGAGCCACACTCAAGCGAGTGAATTATTGGATTTACTTTTGAGCCATGCCGACGCTATTTCAGGGTTTGATGTCCAAGCCCTAGTCAATCTTGCTGATGCAGCAGAATCAATGGGTAGAAGCGAGGATGCAGAATTCCTTCTTTCCAATATTTCTGAGAAAGAGAGCAAAAGTGGATGGGTAGGCCTTGCCACAGCAAAACGTTATTTGCACAAGAATCCGCAAAAAGCCATGAAAATTATATCTGGTATTATTGAATCAACCGAGGAAAAAATCAACGGTAATTCTAACGGTAAGGGCATTGATACATCAAGTACAGGGGAAGAAGTTGCTAACAGTGATAAGGGTGAATGTAGCGATAGTGAATGCTCCCATTCTCATGAAATGGATGGTGTACCTGATGCTGAAACATCTAGTAATACGGCTATGTTATTATTACAAGCAGCAGCATTGAACTTACGTGGCCAACTTGAAGCCGATTCTGGCGCTCCAGATGCCGCCCGTGAATCATGGGCGCTAAGTCTTGCAATCAAGGCAGGATATGGCGATTTATTTGGACAAGCAAATGGCCATCATAATTTACTACAACTGGCAAAGCAACAAGATAATCTTGAAGATGCATTAGTACATGCAACTCGAGTAGTCGAATTAGTGGCCGATGCCGAGGATAGCGCCTGGCAAGCACATGCTCTAGCCGATCTCGCTCACCTTACTGCCTGCGATGAGAATTTTGACCAAGCGGATATACATTATCGTTCCAGTCTTGAATTGGCCGAGGAAAATGACGATTTAGCCGCACAGGTAGTTGCTCATTGGGGTATTGCTGATTTGGCCTTAATTCGTGGCGATGGGGAAAGCGCTTTGACTGCTTATGGTCAAGCACTTGCTGCACATATGAAATTGGATGTACCTGCGCCAGAAGCATTACTTCAACGAATCAATGCTCTTACCGAATCTCAGTAATGTTCTCCATTCACCCAAAGAAAATGGGTAGAGATTTGGCTCAATTTGCACAATCTGCCTCAAATTGAACGCATTCTTCCGCCATCAACTGCTAGGCTGACTCCACGAATCCCACTCGCACTTGGGCTTGCCAAAAAGGCAATTGCCGCCGCAGTTTCACTTGGGTCAATCAAGCGTTTCGCAGGCACTTGAGCAAGCCATGATTCCTCGACTTCAGCAACAGTAACTCCTCGCTTTTGAGCAATTGTTTCAGAGAGTTCACTGAGTCGGCCGGTATTGGTAAATCCAGGTAATACATTGTTGATTGTCACGCAAGTCGGTAGTTCTCGAGATAGAGTTTTGGACCATCCGGCCATTGCCCCTCTAACTGTATTTGAAACTCCAAGATTAGGAATTGGTTCTCGTACAGAGGTGGAAACAATATTGATGATTCGACCATACTCGCTTTGGACCATTCCTGGTAAGCAATGACGAACCATGCGTTGGGCAGCGAATAGGTGGCGCCGCAGAGGTAGCAAGAAATCCATGTCAGTGGCCTCAAGCAGAGGTCCACTTGGAGGTCCTGCTGCATTGTTGATGATGATATGGATGACTCCAACTGCTTCCAAATGTCCAGGCATAATTTCATCAATTGCCGTTCCATCTTCCAAATTAATTGCCAATGGATATACTGGAGCAGAACCCGCTTCCATCATGTGACGGGCCATTTCATTGAGAGATTCTGCATTGCGAGATACAAGAGTAAGGCTTGCTCCGGCCTCGGCTAAAGCAAATGCAGTTGCCCGTCCAATCCCTTTCGATGCACCACAAATCAACGCATGTAGTCCATGCATAGAACCTGGGGCTAGAGGGGAGGGGACGGCTGCGGTCATGTATATCCCTCGGGTCTCTCATTGAAGGTATTTCTCTTAGTTTGCATAATGTGCATATGTTTGGCTTGCGAGTTTTTGGTATACTACTTGTAGGACTTCTTCTGGGGCATTACGGAAGGTAGGATGGTCTGCAGCACCTTGAGGTCTGCGTATTTCAGACCATTCATTTTCCTCATATTTCATCAAAGCCTCTTTCATTAACACACCAGCAAGAACCAGAGTTTCGTAACAAAGGTCCTCATATGTCATTCCGCGCATTACAGGAACTTCTCTGCGAAAAAGTAAGTCACCGGTGTCAATTCCATTATCACAGAAATGCGTGGAGGCACCTATTGGAATATCATGAAATACCGACCAAGCAGGGCTTGCAGAGCCACGGCAATCGGGCAGTAGGCCTGGGTGAGAATTGATTACTCCGTCGCGAGGGTAGTCGAGTATTTCACCTCGGATAATACGAGTTCCACCAAATACGATTAGGTCTAATTGTAGTCCTTCAATGTGAGGCATTACTTGTTCGGAGATGTGCTTTTCAACGCATATGTGTGGTACAATAACCCCTTCACCACCTTCTTTTGGATGGGCCAAGTTGTAAAGTTGCTCTTCTATTGTCGGAGCAATAGGGTTTCCTGCAATGCGGGTTAGGAACTTATTGCGTTCTTCGTTAGCTATTTGGCTATCTTCGCTAATTACAATCGCTGGTACAAATCCTTCTGAAAGAATTTGCTTCAGCATTTCACGGCCATAAGGATGCTCTTTTAGAAGCAAAAATGCGAATATTGGTTTGGACTCAGTTGTATCTGTTGAGTCTATTATTGACCCATTATGCCCATCATCATTGGGGTTGGTGTTTGCGCACATCATACTCCGCCTCATGTTATCCGAGGGGGTATTAGATACCCGTTCTTTTCGCTGCTGATTATTGCTTGCGAAAAAACCAATAGTGCTTATTATTTGCTGCTTTCGCCTTGAGGAGTGAATCAAAAAAGACCTTTTCAATTCCGTTGCAGATTGAATCTATGGTGTGACTCGGCTTCGATCTCTTGGGAACAGTACAATTTCTCGCACATTACTTGCGCCACACAGAACCATCAACAGTCTTGCAACACCTAATCCCCATCCAGCATGCGGTGGTGCGCCGTAGCGGAAACCATCTATGTAGAAGTCAAAGTCGGCTGGGTCTAATTCCATGTCGCGTAGATTCTGTTCAAGAATTTCCCATCGATGCTCACGCTGACCACCTGATGTCATTTCATCACGACCATAATTCAAATCAAAACCACGGCTCAATTGCTCACCGGTGGTTCCATTCTCGCCTTTCACATGGTGGATATAGAAAGGTTTCATTTCCATTGGCCAACGCGGTAGGAAGTAGAATCCAGGGTATTCATCAGCAATCAAGTCACAATGAGCTGCACTAATATCATCGCCCCAATTGATGTCGCCTCCCTTCTTCTGAATAAGGGCAATTGCATCATCATATGAAACACGAGGGAATGGAATTGAAGGAATTACTACTTCAACCGGTTCTTTTCCTTGGCTACTTCTAAACTCATTTATTGGTTCAAACAAGTGCATTTCTTGCTTAGATATTTTTGCCCAAACATGATTAATCATCCTCTCAAGAACACCCATTACATCTTCGTCGTCGGCCCAAGCCATCTCAATATCAAAGGAAATGAACTCATTCAAGTGGCGGTATGTGTCGTGTTCTTCGGCTCTAAAAGCAGGTCCGACTTCAAACACTCGGTCAAGCCCGCCAAGGATACTCAATTGCTTGTATAGTTGTGGTGATTGAGATAGATAAGCAGGGGTGTCAAAATACTGCATTGGGAATAAATTGGTGCCGCCTTCGGCTGCAGCAGCAATTATTTTCGGTGAATTAATTTCACCAAAGCCCTCACTAATCAAAAACTCACGGCCGTATTGTAGCACACGACTTCTCAATTGAAACATGGCATTAACATGTGAACGTCGTAGGTCAAGATAGCGATTATTTAGCCTCGTGTTTAGGTCAATATGAACCGTATCGGTTACTCCGAGAGGGAGGGGGGTTTGTGCGCCAGCCAAAACTTGCGCTGAACTAGCAACTACCTCGTATGCAGGGGGAGGGGTGGGCTCACCATCTGCTACTTTGGGGGGTCTTTTTAGGGCGACTACTCCGGTGATTTGCAGTGTTGATTCTCTGCTTGCATTTTGAATTGATTCAAGTTCCTCATCGGAGAGATTTCCTTGCTTAAGGAATACCTGTGCCCTTCCCGTTCCATCTCTTAGGTCTACGAAACAGATTTTTCCCTTTCCGCGAAGCGCCTCGGCAAAACCACAAACAGTGACTTCTTTGCCGACCAAATCAGCACCTTCGCTGATTTGGCCAAGGTTGTGAGTTCGGTACGCAGTTGGGTGCCAAGTGACATCGCTCATAGTTTGATGGGCGAGTGGCCTATTCAAGAACAATTCGCCCAACTAGAGAGGCGGTTTTACCAAATATCAACTAATCTCATTGTATTTTTTCATTTACAAAGTTGTAGATGCGATAAAAAAATGGAAGGTATAGAGGGAATGGTTCTTGAAGGGGAATATAGGGGGGTCAAATATGTCCGTGCGTCTCTTTACATCTGAGTCTGTAACTTCAGGGCACCCCGACAAAGTTTGCGATGCTATTTCGGATGCCATTGTCGATGCCTGTTTAACCCTTGACTCCAAGGCTAGAGTTGCAGTTGAAACTTGTATTAAAGGAGATGAAAATCAGGGTCTTATTCTCCTTGCAGGCGAAGTAACTATTGCAAAGGAAATTTTTGATGCTGGTAATGTGCCGAATTATGCTCAAATTGCTCGAGATACTGCCGCATCTATTGGATATGATGACCATAGCATTGGTTTTGATTCTACTACAGAGGAGCGTTGTAAGGTATTAGTTCGCATCACCTCTCAATCACCTGATATTTCGCAAGGTGTAGACCGCGATGGTGCTGGTGACCAAGGCTTGATGTTTGGATATGCTTGTACCGAGACGGAAGCCTTTGATGATTTTTCTGGACTTTACTTCCCTCTAGCAGCAGCACTGTCTCTGCGATTGACGAGAAGGCTTACAGAAGTTAGAGAAAAAGGAATTCTTCCATGGGCAAGGCCAGATGGTAAAAGTCAGGTGACAATTGAATACGATGAGCAAGGGAATCCAAGTAAAGTCCATACTGTAATCATTGCAATACAACATGATGCCAATTTACTATTGGAGCATGGTGATGAGTCAGGAGAGCATGCATTTGTTTCTGCTGAAATAAAGAAGCATGTAGTTGAATACTGCATTCCATCAATATTACTTTCTAATGAATATAATTTGGTGGTAAATGGAACCGGTCGATTCGCTGACCCAGGTGGTCCATTGACAGATGCAGGACTTACTGGTAGAAAAATAATCGTTGATACATATGGCGGTTTAGGTCGTCACGGTGGTGGCGCCTTTTCCGGAAAGGACCCGAGCAAGGTAGATCGATCTGCCGCTTATGCTGCACGCCATGCAGCTAAACATATTGTGGCTGCTGGATTGGCGAGTAGATGTGAGATTCAATTGGCCTATGTTATCGGAGTTGCGAAGCCAGTAAGCCTGCGCGTTGAGACTTTTGGAACATCGCAAATCAGTGAGTCTAAAATTGAAAAATTAGTTGGCGAGGTTTTTGATTTCACTCCGAAGCAAATTATTCAAAACTTGAATCTTTTGAGGCCGATTTATTCTTCAACTTCAGCAGGTGGCCATTTTGGCAGAACCCCTGAAGTTGATGGTGAATTCCCTTGGGAAGTTTTAGACGAGAATATTATTGCAAAATTGGGCCAATAAGGCTCCAGTGCAACATTTTCTCGGCAGCATTTTTTGCAATTATTATAATAATTGAGCCCATTAAAGTTCCTGTACTTTATTCTGCTAATTGAAAGAAATTCTTTGGCCTAATTCAGATGATTTATCAATTCCCAATTATTCTCACTTCCAACCCAACTCCTTATGGCGGGGGTTCGCCCCGTAGGGGCGTGAGCACTATGCAGATCGGGCGACGAAAGAGTTTTCAACTCGCGTTATTGTTAGTGATGGCTTCAATGCTTCCTTTGTTTTCACCAGTGGTTTCTGCTGATCCTTCAATCGGACTTAGTTCAGACATTATGCATATCCAATTGGCACCTGGTGACTCAACGAATATTACTCTTTCAATTCATAACAATGGATCTTCGATTGAAGATTTTTCGGTCGCAGTTGACAATTCTTCAACTTCACTGTTGTGGCAGGTAATACCTTCTGAAATGGTAGTTGAAGATGTGCTACCAACCTTTACCGAAGATACTGTAGTCGTAGTTCGTCTTGCAAATGGGGCGCAAATAACTGATTCGGGAACTGTAAACTTGGTTGTTGCAGTAAATGGAACAAATATTTCTTCTCAAATCACAATTCAACTATCAGTGATGCCATTTTACGGTCCTTTTCTAAATGTGAGTAACATTGGCGATCAAGGTCTCATCGCAATGGCTCCTGGTTCATCCTTAGACCTTATGGTCGAGGTTGAAAATGGCGGTAATGTCCTTGACACACTATTACTAAATGTTGATGAAGAGCCTGATCTAAATGGTTGGTGGGGAAACCAATCGGGCGGCTCTAACAATTCAAACGGTAGCGGTAATAATAGCAATGGTACTGGAAACGGTACGGGTAATGGCACCGGAAATGGAACGGGTAATGGTAGCAATAATTCTGGGCCTGCGGCATTTACAATGTTCTTGGCAAACACCGGTCTAAATTTGTCGATGGATTGGGCAATGGTCAACCTTACAGTAAATGATACCTATTCGGTTGATTGGGCGGTATTCCGCAATGGAAGTATGTTGGCTTATGATGTAGGGAGTGATAATTTCAATGCCTCTTCTTCTATGCATAATTTGAGTGCCAACTCAACTTTAAATGCCTATGATACATGGTGTGTTGATGCTGATTTACGAACAGGAATTACGATACTTGATTCCACAAATTCCTGTTTATCGGTCAGTAATAATAGTGGTGGTGGAAGTAATGGAACCGGTAACGGGACTGGTAATGGTACAGGAAACGGAACTGGTGGTGGAAATAACAACTCAATGGGCTTTGGCAAATCAATACCTGCAGGTTGGGATGTCCGTTTCATTGATGATTTACAATCTAATATGAGTGCTGGAGAAATACGCTCTGTTTCTTTAAGGGTATCATCACCCGCTAATGCTGATGCTGGGTATCATGGATTCCGGCTCTTTGCAGGTAGTGCAAATGGCAATGTTTCTTTTTCTACTCTGTTGGTAGTAAACATCACCGCAACTCATAATTTGGCCTTCACTGATGCAACTAATGAAAGCAACGTTTGGCTTCCAGGGATTTCAGGAAATTTGTCTGCAAATATCACCAATCGGGGTTCAGTTGATTCAACTTATTCATATTCAATCGGCGCTACAAGTGGTGATTGTATTATTGATATTCCCACTTCGCAGGGCATGGAAATACAGGTAAATGCTTCAGAAAATATTGATATTGAATTCAGTCCATCCGGAAATATGCACCAATGGGATATGTGTGGGGCATTGCTAGAAGCAACTAATATTGATGATTCAAGTGTTGTGTTTCAACATTGGTTTAACATTAGTATTGGAGTTAGCTCTTCACTTGAGTGGGTCGATGCATCTCCAAGTCCCGAAACTCTGACTCCCGGCCAGCCCCTTTCATTACAATTTTCAATAGTTAATACTGGAAGTGAAGAAGAATCACTAGGCTTTACTATTGATGGCGATGATGACTTTATTTTCACAAATGCAGTTCCAACTTCAAGTGTTGATGTAGGGCGTGGCAATTCAACTACTTTTTCTGTTGACATTGATTTGCCAACTGATACAAATTTAGTAGGTCAACAGAACTTGACAATCGAAGTAACCAGTTGGACCTCTTGGTATTCCGAAAATTTGTCCTTAATTATTGATGTAAATGAAGTGCCAGCAATTACTTTACTCGGTCCAAATGATAATCGAATTGTAGTTGGAGTCGACAGTACCACATTGGTGAACTTCAGTGCTGAAAACATTGGCACCTCAAACCTCTCTCTCAACTTACAGAGCACTGGTTTGCCGTCAGGAGTGACTGTGTCTTTGGATGAAATGAGTAACCTTTCTTTCTCTGTTGGCCAAACAAAAGTATTGCCATTATCAGTTCAAACTAGCGCTATTACGCCAGTTGGAGATCATTCAATCACCCTCTCCCTTGCAGATTCCACGGGTCTTGTTCTTACTAGCCAAGCCCTCACTTTGCAGGTATTACCTACTGTTTCAGTAGGTGTTAGTGCTGGAAGTAATTGGGTAATTGTAGGTGCTGGAAATGCCACCATATTCAGCATCAATGTCGCAAATCTTGGAGATGCTTCCGATACAATTTCTATTGATTTGGATACAACGGACTTGGGTTCTGATTATGGGGTTTCAATTTCAAGTCAAACTTTAACCATTGATGCGGGTGATTCGCAACAAGTTGAACTGAGTCTTTCACTACTTGATACTCCTACCTCATCGACTTCAGACTTAGTAATTGTTATTCAAAGCGGTTTAGATGCAATGGTTTCTGATGTAATGATTCTAACAATTCATGCTCAAGATGTTGCCGCGGAGTTAACTGTAGTAGGGCAAAATACTACCTCTGCCTCTGGTTCACAAATAACCGGCTCGGCAATAATAAAAAATAGCGGTAATTCTATTGATTCATTCCTTCTTTCTTTCTCAGGATTAAATTGCATGCCTTCTTCATATGTTGCTCAATCATTAAATCCAAGTGAGTCAACCGCTTCAATTCCTTTTAGTTGTGAAGTGCCTGATGCCCACCTGTCTGGCTCAGGGGTTATCTCAGTACGTGTTCAGTCACAAACCGATTCTTCTGTGGTTGTGGAAGAGCAGTTGTCCTATATGGTCTCAAGCACACTTTACGGTTCGGCAGTAACTATCACTCCGGATACAATTTCCTATTCAATGTCATATGATTCATCAAGCACAATTGAGGTTATCGTGAGCAATAATGTCAATCATATTATTACTGGTACAATGTCGGTCTTTGGAGATAATTCTGGACTGTTCCATGCAGAGTGGACTGATTCCCAAGGTAATTCCGGATCATCCTATACACTCACTCCACTTTCCTCCACAACTTTCTCCCTAACTCTCACTTCTATGAGTGACCAAGGCGGTATTGCTGACATTACCTTGCATGCGATTAGCGATGTTGATGGAAATATTGTGACTGATTCGAGTTCAAGTATTGAGGTAGAAGTGGATGCAATTCATACTGCTCCCGATGGATTGGCTTTACCACTTGGAATTGAAATGAGTAATCAAACTGGATTAAGTATATTATCTGGTGGCTGGATATTTGCACTTCTTCTCGTAATGGTAATGCGTTCATCACGAAAGAAGCGAAAGGCAGAAGAGGCGGAAATGGCTTTGGTTGATACGCTATTGCCAGCGGCTGAGCTCGGTGCCTTACCTCCTCCTGCCCTAGGCGGCCTTCCTATGCCTGCTATGGCAGGCGATGGCCTACTTCCTCCACCACTTGATGCAGTTGAAGTTGATGCAAATGAAACCATGTTATTGCCTGGTCGAAAAGTAATCTGCCCGAGTTGTACAACTAAATTAGCCGTCCCAAGAGGCAGTGTGCCTCCATTTAGATTTTCATGCCCTTCATGTGAAGAGAGTATTAGGGTCTCTGAATGAGGGAATATTACACGGTAGTATTCCACTTTGAGCCAGTTTCCTAAGGCACTTTACTACCGCTATTATTGAACCGGAAAGAAAATATTTTCAAACTTTGATTGCTATTAACAAGAACGCAGTATGGCCAAACGGTCCATTCACGGGCCGCATTCCACCTTTGCCTGCTCTACCCCATTCGCGAGCCATTAACTCACCTGCCCATTCCACTTGTAAGCCGTTTTCTTCACAAGTTTGCCATGCGTCTTCTAATTGACTTGAAACTGGGCAATAGCAAGCGATTCTACCGCCAGCATCTAAGTGTGGGGCGCAAGCAGTTATCGCTGGTACATGTTCAGGCAAATCCAAGATTACGGCATCGAATCCATCGGTGATTTCACTGGCCTGACTGGCCTTTTCAGCAATATCTCCAATGATCAAATGATGCTGCGGGAATTGTTGCCAAGTAGATTTTGCGCGGGCCAAGTTTGCCATCCCTACAGTTGCATGTTCCTCGCGATGTTCAATGTTAACGAGAGTTCCTGATGAACCTAATACTCTTGAAATGTGGAGGGAAAGTCCAGCAGATCCAAGACCTGCTTCTAATACTCGGTCGCCTGGACCAATGCCCAATTTTGTGATGAAGAGGCCGGCGTCTTTGGATGAAATCGTTTGAGCCCTTCTTTGCATACCTGCAATCATTTCGGGCAACCTCGGAGTCAATAGGGTTAATTCCTTACTTCCAACACCTATTTTTTCTCCATTTTTACAACCACTAAGCATTTTTACCGGATTCAAAACACCCAAACCCTTTATTTTGCGTGTTTCATCTCGTAATTCAACCATGTGTACTCTACCATTGGCCTCTCTTAGTGCGACCCATTCCGGCTCTGAAACTTCGCACATGCTTAATGCTGGAGTGAGTTGGTTGTCAAGATTTCCTCCCTTTTCGGCCCTCTGCGTTTAGAAACTCGCTATTAAGTTGATACTTGGGCGATATTCTTATTGATATTATTAATGCCATATGATATTTCAGGTTGATATTATTTAACGCCTTCTATGGGGCAGGTTTATCAGTCCAGTTATACTGCGAGGCATTATGAAGCAAGCACGTATGGTTGTACTCACAATAATAATGGTAATGTTATTACAGGTTATGGGTAATGGCTGGATTGACATTGAACAGATTGAAGAAACACCTGAAATTCTTGAAGAAGAACTTCCTGTGATGGAGGCTACATCTCCGGGCCACGTGGTATTTACACAGTATATCACTTCTGATAATTGTGGTTTTTGTTACCAATATGGAAGCCCTGGTCACAAGCAACTGAAGAATAATTTCCCTGATGAATATGTTTACATCTCATATCACAGTGCTAGTTATGGAAATACAGCAGATGCTGAATCGGGCAATATCAATCCTATTCTAGGCGTTAGTCATCTTGCAGAGACCGGTGGTGCTCCAAAGTCTGGATTTGGAGATTCATTGCCGCTTGAGACAGGATGTGGATCCAATACTTGCTGGGATTCCTTTTTCTCATCAGGAGGAAATATGCCTAGTACGGTTAATGACTACTCTATGAGGGTCATACAGTCGGATAACGGTGATGGCACTTCAGACATCTTAGTCGCTTCGAAATATATCGGTTCGGGTACAGCACCTTCTTCTCTCAAACTGTACGCTGCAGTTACCGAAGAAATCTGTAACTCGCACGTTTACTCGGATAACACCAAGGGCGGTAATTGTTGGGAAGCATGGCTCCTCAACGGTGGTGCATACGCTAGTAATAGCGGAAATGTAGGTGGAGGAAGCGGCTTCCAATCTATCTCTTTGACCGGTAACCAGTGGACTAACTACACCTGGACTGTACCTAACAGTCTTGTCAATGGTGGCTCAGGGAACATGAACACTGTCGCTGCACTATACGGTGGATGGAGCACTTCTACTGCAAATGAAAATGTATACCATGCTACTGATTCAACAATGGGTCCAAACATCGATGTGAAAGTTGATTCTCTTACAATCACCAATGACGAAGGCTGGAATGGCTATGTCAATGGTGACTCCCTAACTTTGCAAGGCGTTGTCGAAAATGTCGGTGATGAGATGTACTCAAGTGGCGGAGATGTTGCTTTCTATCTAGTGACCGGCTCTAGCCAAGAAACTCAAATTGGTTCTTCCTTTTCATTAAACTCTCTTGCTCCAACTGCCTCACAATCATTCAGTGTACAGGTTGATACTACTTCTTTTGATGTAAATGATTATGATTCATCCTTCCGTCTTAGAATTTCCAATCTAGTTAGTGATAAGAATTCAATGAACAATTATCTCAGCGAGAATATTATGCATGATTTCGCCCCAACTGCAAATAATCCTACGGTCATTGGCAGTGATCAGATTCAACGCTATGATAGTGCCTTAGTAGAAGTAAAGGCTGTATCGAATGACGGTGTTGACAACATGAGTACTATGTCACCTTCGCTTGAGTTCAGCCCTGCAGGTCAAAATGCCTGGGTTACAACTGGTGTGACCGGTGGCACTGCATTATTGGGCGTCTCAAGTGGTAATGAAAGGTATGAGTTTTACATTACTCCAGACATGAGTTTATCCGCAGGAGACTATGATATTCGCCTTAAATTTACTGATGCGAGAGGCCAAGATAGCCCTTGGGCAGTTAAGTCAAATGCATTTGAATTAATGAATGCTAAACCCATAATAACTTCTGACCCAGTTCCTACTGTAAAAGTTGAAACTCTAACTGGTGTGAGTATGATACCACATATTTCCGATGCTGAAACAGATTTGTCAAGCCTGACCGTAACTAGCACAAGTCCAAACTTTTACGGATGGGATGCAAATACCCAAGAAATTTCAGTTCAGTTTAACCAAATACAATTTGATAATGGTGGCAATCCAATTCAGTCTGGAATATATGTAACCGTTTCAGATGGTGTTGATGAAACAGGTGGTACATTATTATTCAATGTTATTGAAAATGGAATGCCGCGATGGGCTCCAGTGCCATCCATGGACCTTCTTGAAGGCGGAGGCAATGGAATAGTTCTTTCAAGTTATCTAAGCGATACTGATGAGAATGGTATTCCAGTTGCAATTGATAATTTGCAACTTGCGGTAATTAACAATTCCAATCCTAACTTAGTATCTACTGGGCTTAATGGAATGACTCTCAATGTTGAGACAGTTGATGATGATGGCTTTGGAACTGCAGTAATTACACTGCGCGCAAGTGATGGCATTCAATACAGTGACACCACTCTAACAATTCATGTACAGAATATTAATGATGCACCGGAACTTGATACCACTCCATTTGATGATTTAAGTTTGAGGAAAGGCGAGCAAATTGTGATTGGCCTTAAGGATTTAGTTACAGATTCAGATGACGACATTGATGACGTTCTTATCCGCGCAGTTGCAAACCCTGCAGCAGCAGCCCGCTATTCATTCGTTGACGGAATGCTAACTTTGAAGTGGGATGATGCAGGTCTGCAAGACCTAACAATCACTTTGACTGATAATCATGATGAAACTAGCTCCTACACATTCCAAATTGATGTCATTTCACATATTCCACTAACTGTAAGCAAGGATGATGCAAACGACAATGTCATCGCAATGATGACCAATGGAGTGATAGGACGAATGCCAACTATGGATTTACAACTTGGTTCGGATAATTCAATTACTAATTTAGAAACTGAATGGCAAATATGCAGTTTTGAAACAGGATTGTGTTATGACGTAATGCCCTTGCAACACCCCAATAGTGATTCAGCAACAGGATGGTCATTCCAATTCAGTTTTAGTAGACTTTCTAATAATGACGGTTTGATATATGGCGACCAAATAAAATTAGTTAGCGCTGAAGCGATTGATTCAACCGGCACTGATATGAAATTTGACCAGACAATATACTGGAATATTACCGAATATGCACCATTAAATGATATGAGTGATGAAGAAGTAAATTCGTATGTAACGACCTTAGAGACAGATATTAGTGATTTGCAATCCGAAATCGCCCTACTTCCTGAAAGCAGCACCACGCGCATTGCTATGGAAGCAGATCTTGCCTTAAAGCAGACTTCATTAGATAATGCTTGTGCAATGCCTGATGTAGATTGTTCAGATGAAATAGATGATAGTTCATCGACTTCTGATTTGGCTGGAGGAATGGACACAATGCTCATTCTTGGAGTAATTGTTGGAATTATTATCATGGGCTTAATAGTAATGCTTTCTATTCGCCGTGGTGGTTCCCCTGATATTGTCCTTGTTGATTATTCAAAACAGGTTCCTGCAATGGACTTTGAAGCAAATTCAATGTATGGTGGAGCCGCAGACATTTTCCAGCAACCAGTTATTCCTGCTGCTGCCCCACTGCCCCCTCCAAGTTTACAAGTGATGGCACCTGGTGTACCTCCACTTCCTGCTTCTGGCTTGCCAGAGGGTTGGACTATGGAGCAGTGGCAGTATTATGGTCAGCAATACTTGCAACAACAAAACCAATTTTAGGTGTAATAATTACTGCAAATTTCACAAATATTGTGGATTTTGCACAATTCCATGTATGCAAACCTTGAGAAGGGAGCGGTGGTGAGGTAAGGCCATGGCAGATGATGATACGACCCCTAAGGGGTCGGAGGATTCGCTTCATGAGGAGTTGGAAGTTCCCCCTGAGGAAATGATGGAAGATGTGGCTTTGAAATCGTCCGAAGTAACTGACGAAGGCACTTCTGTTGTGCAAGAGGAGATTGAAGATCTTGAGCCATTGAGTGAAGTTGGTGAAGATAATGATTCTAATGAACAAAGTGATGAAATTCTTCTCACCTCTGTTGATGAATGGTTAAATGAAGTTGATTTTACAACCACTGAAGAAGTTCCAATCCCAAAAACCCTCGTTGACCAAGTTATTGGGCAAGAGGACGCCAGTATTGTGATTCGAAAGGCAGCAGAACAACACCGCCATATCATGATGATTGGTGACCCCGGTACTGGGAAATCAATGCTTGCAAGGGCAATTACTGAGTTATTGCCACAAGGACAACTTGAAGATACAATGACTTATCCAAATGAAGATGATGATAATGAACCAAAGGTCCGAACAGTCCCTGCTGGTCGAGCCGACCGAATTGTTCGTACCCAGCGTGAAATGGCTCGTGCTCAAAGGGAAAAGTCCCAACGTACTCTATTAATCGGTGTTCTTGCAGTTGCATTCATTTTGGTTGTTTCCACAATTAGTACAATGGATATTATGTCCCTTATTTGGGGAATGTTAATTCTCGCAATTGCCTATATGTTTATTTCAAATCGTCTTCGTTCAGGTGAAGATGCGAGTCTGCCCAAAATCATCGTCAAGCGAAATGCCGATGACGCCCCTCCTTTTGTTGATGCAACTGGCACTTTAGAAGGTAGTTTACTGGGCGATGTGCGTCACGATCCATTCCAATCTGGAGGAATGGAAACTCCTTCTCATGAAAGAGTTGAAGCAGGTGCCATCCATAAGGCAAATGGCGGAGTACTATTTATTGATGAGATCAACTTGCTTCGCCTAAAGGACCAGCAAGCCCTCCTTACCGCTATGCAGGAACGTGAATTTTCAATAAGTGGCCGTTCAGACAGAAGTAGTGGTGCAATTACAAAGACCGAGCCAGTACCCTGTGATTTCGTACTTGTTGCGGCCGGAAATCTCGACGCAATTCAAGGAATGCACCCTGCACTTAGAAGTCGTATCCGTGGATATGGTTACGAGGTATATATGCGTTCAGATATGAAGGATACTTCTGCTAATCGGCGCAGATTAATACGCTTTATTGCTCAGGAAGTAACTCGTGATGCCGACAGACATAACAGGATCCCTCACTTTGACCGAAGTGCAGTTGCACTAATTTTGCGTGAGGCACAACGTCGTGCAGGCCGCCGAGGAAAACTATCTCTCAGACTTCGTGAATTGGGCGGACTAGTGCGTATTTCAGGTGATTTGGCTGTTGAAGATGGTGCTGAAGTAACTTCAGCAAAGCATGTACAAGCGGCAAGAAGAATCGCTAAACCTCTTGAACAGCAGGTGGCAGACAGGATGATTGAGCATCGGGCTGATTACAGTTTGATTGTTAATTCTGGTGAGCGCGTTGGACGAGTAAATGGCCTTGCAGTTCTAGGCGCAGACAGTGGATTATCTGACTATTCAGGCATCATGCTTCCAGTCGAGGCACTTGTAACTCCTTCGCATTCATCAAGTGGAAAAGTATTTGCAACCGGAGGTCTTTCCGATTTGGCCAAGGAAAGTGTAACCAATGTTAGTGCAGTCATTAAAAAACTGACCGGGAAAAACGTTGCTGATTTTGACATACATATTCAGTTTGTAAACACTCACGGTGTTGATGGCGATTCTGCAAGTATCACCATCGCTACTGCAATTATCAGTGCATTAGAGGAAATTCCAATACGCCAAAACCTTGCAATGACTGGTAGCCTTTCAGTAAGAGGTGAAGTACTTCCTGTTGGTGGAGTTACAGCAAAGATTGAGGCTGCAGCCCGTTCAGGAATAAAGACCGTTCTTATCCCGCAGGCTAATGAGCAAGATGTTCTCATCGATGAGGAGTTTGCACAATTGATAGAAGTGATTCCGGTTTCAACTCTTGATGAAGTGATGGAGCATGCTTTGGTATCTGGAGATTCAAAGGTTGGTTTGGTTGAGCGCCTAGGCGCAGTTATTGATATTTTGACACCTATTACTTCTTCTGATGTCACACCATCGTTGTAACTGCCTCTGCAATCTAACTTATCTTGCACATATGCATAGATGTTCAATTGCTTTGTGAGTTCACTACATTTTCTTTGCGAAGTTTTTTCTCGCCTGGTGAAACAAGAAAGGTCCAAATTAATCCACTAAATGTCTGTAATACTGCAAATAGCAATACCGCCTCTCGGAGAGTCAGAGGGCCGAATTCAACCAATAACCCCGCTGCCATTGTTGATAGACCAAGGATGGTAGTTAGAAGCAAATAATCAGTAGCAAAAAGGCGCCCCCGCCACTCATCTTCGCTTCTTTCTTGTAGAAGAACAGTCGATAATACCCAATTCACGCCACTTGCTGCATGTGCACTAATCACAATAATAGATATCCAAGGCGTCCATTCAAGAAATCCAATCAAGCAATAACCTAATCCTGCTATTGAAACCAACCATCCTAGTAGTTGGGGCCAAATTTCACGATTTGTAAATGCATACTTTGCAAGAATAGGCCCAAGCCCTGTGCCAATACCTCTCGCTGCAAAGAGCATGCCAATTCCCGTGGCAATATTGCCGAAGCCTCCTTCAGCACCAATTAGTATCAACATGTAAACTAATCCTCCTCCAAATAGACCCCACATGGCTTTGGCTGTAATAATCCTCCTAACTGGCGGTGTGCTCAAAATAATTGACCACCCTTCCTTAACTTCCAAAAGGCTTGATTCCCACCACCTGCCAACGCGTTTCTTTGCCTTTGTTTTGGGGATATCAATTGCTAATAGCAATAATGCTGCAATGATAAAACTAAGCATATTTATTGCAAATGCAATGTTCACTCCCCATGCTGCCACAACAATCCCTCCGAGTCCAGAACCAATTGCCAAAGATGCAGACCAAGTGCCTGAATTCAAGGCATTTGCAGTAAGCAATTCGTTTTTCGCAGTTATTGTTGGCATTACGGCATTTTCAGCAGGAATGTAAATCGCATGAAGAAACATTAATCCTGCAGATACTGCGTATATTATCCAGAGGTCTTGGGCACCTCTTAGGAAAAAGAGAGGTATTAATACCAAAGCACTTGCAATGTTAGACATCACAAGCAGCATCTTACGCGAATACCTGTCGGCAATTACACCCGTAAACAATTGCGGGATCGCCAAGGCAAACATTCTCAAAACAATGACGCCACTTATTGCAAGTGCAGAAGTTGAAATTGATTCAATAAGCACAAAAATTGCTACAGTGTTAAACCATTCACCGAGCATTGATATTGAATTTGCAATCCAGTATCGCCGAAATATGGGGTTTACTCGCAGGAGTTCAATGAAGCCCACTTCTTCCTGCATATGTCCCTCCAAAAGAAACGTATTCATCAAGGCGACTGAGGTCGAGTTATTCACAAATGGTTTCTTTAACAAATGCTTGTAGCCCTGCTTATGCAAGGAGGCGATGAAAAACGCTCCCCATTTTTTATCTTATTTTTAGTAGTTCTAATTGACATGATTGGTTTTACTTTGGTGATACCCTTTTTGACGTATTTCATTCAAGATTTAGCAACAGGTCGTGGAATTGTTGAAATTGGTGCCCGAGACCGCTGGGTAGGCCTTACTATGGCCGCATACACTCTCGGGCAATTCATTTTCACCCCTATTCTTGGTTCTCTTTCAGACCAACATGGGCGCAGGCCAATATTATTATTCGGACTTGTCTCAAATACAATATTTCTATTGGCCTTTGGCTTAACTGGAAATTTATGGATTGCACTATTGGTCCGATTTTTAGCCGGTGCAGGAAATGGCAATATTGCAGTGGCTCGGGCGTATGTTGGTGATGTAAGTGAGACTCATCAATTAACTGGACGAATGGGTTTACTTGGTGCTGCATTTGGAATTGGCTTTATGATTGGTCCAATGATTGGAGGTTTACTCTCTGACCCAGCAGCGGCATTTGGAGGAGTCTTTGATAGCGATTATTGGCGTTCTCACCCCTATCTATTACCATGTGTATTTGCAAGTTTATTGTCTGCAATCTCACTAATTTTTGCTCTCAAGTATCTTCCAGAAAGTTTGCCAATAGAAAAGAGGACAAGAGGTGAATCTTCAGCAATTGCTTCCTTAAAGAAAGTGTCTTCAAACCTAATTGGAGTTCGCGATTTGGCTCATAGCGTAAAATTGTTAATTCTAGTTAATGCAATATTTATGCTGGCCTTCACAATGATGCAAACGACTTTCATACTCTTTACTGGGATGGAAATAGTACAAGGAGGAATGGGCTATGACGCAAGGGATAATGGGTATGTGTTTGCCTTTATCGGGTTCATGGGTGTGCTAATTCAGGGCGGATTAATTGGGCCGTTATCAAGAAAATTTGGCAATAAAAAATTAATGTCCATTGGAATCATTTTTGCTGCGGTTGGCTTAAGTTCAATCCCATACCTTCGCCCAGAACCATTCATTTTGGTCTTCGCAGTAATGTCTTTTGTCGCCATTGCAAACGGGCTATTCCAACCTTCCTTGAGCACATTAACAACTGTTGAAGCCAAAATGAATTCCTTAGACTTGGGGAGAGTAATGGGTTCTCAAGCAGGCTTTGGAGCACTTGCAAGAGTGATTGGTCCTGTATTGGCGGCCTTTATTTGGGAGGCTACTGTAAATGGCACGGGAGTATTTTCATATCACACCGTGTTTAGAATTTGCGGAATTCTTTCAGTAATCGCTTTTATTGTACAATTGCGTTTCCAAATAACCACCCCAATTCCGCCTATTTCTTCCAATGATAAGGCCAACGCTCAAAATGGATGAGTCCCAGTAGGATGCATGAGCGGAATAACAGTTGACGAGGATGTATTTTCTCGTCGTTTGAATATTTTTACCAATGCGGCAATATTACTTACTTTGCTTATTGTAGGACTCCATATTCTTCAGGAGGTCTTACAACCCTTTTTCATAGCATTGGGAATTTACTTTATTTTAAAGCCGGGTGCCGATGCATTGTCCAATAATGGCTTCCCAGTTGGTCTTTCTTTCTTAACAATGCTTCTGCTTTTTGTTCTCGCAATTGTTGGGACTGCATACATTAGTTGGAGCCAAGTTGCAGAATTCACAGATGATGAGGAGCGAATGGATAATTATGATCAAAATTTGCAGAAAAAGTGGAAACAAATGCAAGGAATGCCCATCCTTGGCGATTGGCTAGGTGTCAAGGAAGACAATGGTTCAGTAGCACAAAATTTAGATGAAATTGGGCTTACGGGGGGGGCTTCAGGGTTCCAAGGGATTTTCTTAGGGGCAATGTCTGCGGCTGGAGCAATGTTTACACAAGGATTAACTGCAATGTTTTTCCTGCTTTTCATTATTTTTGAGGCCAATTTATTACCAGGAAGAATTGCAATTGCCTTCCCCGGCGAAGGAATAGATAAAGTGAAAATAGTTGTAAAGAGGATTGAAAAAAGCATTAATACATACGTCGTCGTAAAAACAGGCGTTAGTGCAGGAACCGCTATCTCTGTAATGATATTGCTGAGCATTTTTGGCGTTGACCTTTGGTTCTTGTGGGGGCTACTAACCTTCCTTTTCAATTATGTTCCATACATAGGTTCCCTTATTGCAACAATCCCTCCACTCCTATTGGGTCTTGCAGTAATGCCCTTACAAATCTGGGTTCTTCTCGCCGTATTACTTGTGGTGAATCAACAACTTTGGGGTAATGTAATTGAAACAAAGTGGACCGGTTCTCAATTGGATATCAGTCCAGTCTTACTGCTAATTGTCGTTGCCTTTGCTTATTGGCTGTGGGGTATTTTGGGGATGATTATTTCTGTTCCACTATTCGTTATTGTAAAAATCGTTCTTGAAAACATACCAACTACTCGTCCACTCGCCATTCTCATGTCGGAACGCGCACCAAATTTGTTGGAAGCATATGAATCGGCTCTAGAAGATGGTTTATTGTCGGGTGATGAGCGAGATGATTTGGAGAGAATGAGGGTGACACTTGGCCTCTCCATAGAAGATAGTGAGAAGTTTGCCGCACTTGCAGCAATCAATATTG
The DNA here is from genome assembly GCA_018649825.1 of Methanobacteriota archaeon. GTDB lineage: Archaea > Thermoplasmatota > Poseidoniia > Poseidoniales > Poseidoniaceae > PSPT01. Next base: position 1,691 of record JABIHC010000084.1, on the reverse strand, counting down.
TTTTGCGCGAGGGCGGAAGTGTTGAAGGCGAACAAATGGAGTACATTTGCGCAGCAGTCGCCTCTGAATTGACTGAGAAAGAGAGTGGGAAGATGCAAAATGCACTTGAAACAGGCCTTTTCGGTGAATCTGAAATGAAGAGACTAAAGCAATTGCGGGATCGTCTTGAAGAAAGTGTTGAGGATATTTTTTAGCACAGCCATCACTATAACTGAATATCCTTTTAGGCTCTTAAGGAAAGTCAATTACTACCCTTCGCGAACCCACAAAATCAAACTTCGCGTAGAATCTGCTCCAATGCAGTGTTAATTTGTAAAATCAGGGTGCCAAATTCGGGGGGCATATTTGGGTCTTCAAATAATTCTTCCAATTTGTTTTGGGTCATTGCAATTCTGACATCCATGTCTTTAGCCTTATTTAGAAGCCATTTTTCACTTGCAGTTTTTGAACCTTGACGTATATTACGAGGAACTTTGGGGTCATCTATTTGGGTGATAATCCCAGCGATTTGTTGTAATTTTGTTTCAATGTCGGACATGCGTCCACCCCCGCAGGTATCCCCTGCAACGGGCCGACCACAGGCTGATGCTTTAAGGGGATTGCCGACACCCGCCTAATGTGCTTCCCGAACCACTGACCATATTGGGCTGGGCTCGATGGCTCGGATTGATAACTTGCTTTGCAGGCGCAGCTTGGTTGGATCAAAAATACCGGCGCGTTGCAAACTCCTATTGGATAAGTTGGGCTAAAGTCGCAGTTTTTCTTTGGGCACTTGAGTTAATGGTGCGGGAAGCGGGCTGGGAAATTTGGGCAACAGCACTAGCCGCGGTCGCACTTGCAAGCATGTCTGTTATTGGCAGACCTACTTTCAAGGATATTTTTGCGGGTAATTTGATGGATGTTTGTGTAAGTATGACATATCTAATCGGCTTGTCAGGCATTGTTGTGGGAGCACTATCATACGGCCAAGTCACTCCAATTGATGTTCTCATAGGTGAAGCATCACCCGAAGCCTCACTTTGGTGGGCCACAGTGTCTGTATTGGTACTTGTTTGGATTTTTGAAATGATGTGGAAAGTAAGATTGATACATGGAGGTGCAGATGCCAAGGCATTGATGTGGGTGGCTTTGCTAATGCCCAATTGGTCAACAATCCCACCCCTTGTCTATAGTGACAAATGGGGCGAGTCAATAATTCACATGCCTCCAGCCATCTCTTTGCTAATATGGGGGGCATTAGCATTTCTTGCCATCCCACCACTATTTATCCTTCAAAATCTAAGGCGCGGGAATATTTCCTCTTTGCAAGACCTAGGTCAAGCGTGGCATGCGCAAAAGGTCGAGTTGGACAAAATTGCTGGTGCCCATGTTTGGATTTTGGATGAAATATTCGATAAGGCAGATGGGACAAGATCAATTCGCAGTAGAAAACGCCCTCCATCAAAAACGCCAACAGAGGAACAAATGTTGCAACAAATTAACGATTTACGTGAATTGGGTGCTGAAAGTGCTTGGGTCAGTTTCAAATGGCCTCTGCTCACTTTTTTGTTCTTTGCAATTATTCCAATGATGCTCTTTGGCGACCCCTTTACCTTCATTATGTTGCCATTACTCGGTTGAACCGCTTGGCGAAAATAGTGCGTTGGGACTACCTAATGTTAGGTAAAATGAACAATATCAAGCGCCCTTGC
>JABIHC010000115.1 GCA_018649825.1 Methanobacteriota archaeon | reverse complement strand
ATTAATTAATACCTTAGTATGAAGTGCATCAAGAAGCATATTTAGATTTTTCACAGAGTGGTTTTCATCAACAACGACTATCACTTTTAGGAACATTAATTGCCCTGCCCCAAGCAAACCAAGTGCCGTTTTTCTTGCCTGACGAGGATATCGTTGATGGCTCGAAAGTATTGCCAAATTATGGAAACCAGTTTCAAGAGGCAAGTGAAGTCCCCTAACATCTCTGTGTTGGAATTTGAGGACAGGTAAAAATGCCTCACCAACTGCTTCTCCAAGATATCCATCTTCCATCGGAGGCAGCCCAACTATTGTTGCGGGCAATACTGCATTTTTTCGCATGGTTATTGCAGTAATGTGCATTACTGGGTATTCTCCAGTTAATGAATAGTGGCCGAAATGGTCGCCAAATGGGCCCTCAATTCTGGTTTCATTTGCTATGCAATATCCTTCAATTACTATGTCCGCTTCTGCCGGAACCCACAAATCCTGAGTCTTTGCTTTAGTAATTTTCAATCGCTTCCTTGCCAAAAATCCAGCAAACATATATTCCTCTAAATTATCTGGCAAAGGCGCAATTGCGGAGAAAATTAATTCTGGCGGACCTCCAATACAAATTGCAACTGGCATTGACCCTTTGGGATTGATTTGGCTTGACTTTGAATTTTTGAATTCCATTTCGAGGTCTATTCCAGCATTGGCTGCAACATGATCTGCTGCATGTTTATGCGTTTGCCAGTGAAGGCCCACTTCCTTTGGCCCGAATATTTGCGAGCGATACATTCCAAGGTTGTGTTCACCATTTAGGGGATTTCTAGTAACAACAAGGGGTAGTGTGATGAACCGACCGCCATCTAAGGGCCAGGTTTTGGGAATAGGGAGTTTGGTGACATCTGGGTTATCAATTATTATTTGCTGGCATGCTCCTTTTCTTACTTTTTTCGGCGGGAGGGACAATGCATCCTTAACTAATGGTATTGACTTCCAAGGGCGCTTTGCAAAAGTTGCAATATCTGGCTTCATCATTGTTACCAGCCTTTGGCCAACATCAGTTACATATTTCGCTCCTAATGCTCTTATTGTTCGTTTTTCAGTGCCAAATAAATTCATCACAAGAGGCATGCTAGATATTGTCCCGTCCGGCAATTCTGGTTTTTCAAATATCACTGCAGGTCCGCCTTTTTTTACTAAGCGATCTGCGATACAACCCGCCTCTAACTCAACCTTTACGGGGCGCTTAATTCGTAACAACTCGCCACGTTTCTCGAGGTCTTCGAGCCATCTCTGCATATTGACCCATGCCACATGCCCCTGTGTAGTCATTTGAATATGAATCCTCGTATTGTTTTTACAGTATTTTGGCAGCGAATGAGGGGTGTGTTTGATGTGCTAAAACCTCTCGGCGATTCATAGGGGTGTTACATTGGGCTCAACTTGTGATGTACTCGTAATTGGAGCAGGACCAGGTGGTGGTTCGGCTGCCCTCCATGCAGCTAGAGGTGGGCTCTCGGTTTTGTTGGTTGAAGAGCACGATGAAATTGGCACTCCTGTTCATTGCGGTGAATGTTTGTCAAAAACTGCAGTTGAAAATCTTGGCCTTGATTTACCACCAGAGGTAATCGCACTTGATTGCAAAGGTATCCGGGTAATATTTCCAGATGGTGGCAGTAAACTTCTAACCGAGCAAGGATATGTTCTTGAGAAACATTTGTTTGAGCAATGGTTGGCAAATTCTGCAATTGATGCGGGTGCAAACTTATTACTCAATCACAAGGTGACAGGGATGGAGAAAGTTTTCAATAGCAATAATCAATTTTCCAATTGGATAGTTAATGGAAAGGGAAATCAATTTCCAATTGAAACAAAGATCATTATTGATGCCGCCGGAGTTGTGGGACTATCTGCCAAATTACTCAACATTAAGGAGCAAACCGAAGTGATTGCAGGGTTTCAATGGGAGATGCATGAAGTTCCAAATGATGGTTACTTGGATTTTTACCTATGGCCTAAATATAGCCCTCATGGTTATGTTTGGATGATTCCTAAAAAGGGAGGGAGGGCGAATGTTGGTCTTGTGACTACGGAAAAGAGGGGTGCAATAAAATATCTTGAGAGTTTTATTGAAGATACATATCTAAAAAATAATCCAAAAGCAAACCCTCCTTGGCGCGAAGGAGAAACTAAAGTAAGGCCATTTGGGGGGACAATCCCGATTTCTGGTCCGCGTAAACAAACTTATTCTGATGGTTTAATGATGGTTGGCGATGCAGCCGGATTCACCTCTCCGTTGTTTGAAGGTGGAACTCACCTAGCCCTCAAATCCGGAAAATTTGCGGCTCAAGTAGCAGTCAATGCCTTGTCAAATAATGATGTTTCTAAGCAACAAATATCTGAATATGAGCAATTATGGAAAAATGAGTTTCCCCCATATGAAAAAATACTCAAGGGAAAAACAGCGTTGTATGAATTATCCGATGGCGAATTATCTTTCATGGGTCGTTGTTTGCCCAAAGAAATGGGAAGTATGGGCAATATTACCAAATTATTTATTGGCATAAAAATATTAATTTTCCGTCCTACTTTATTTTTCAAAAAGGTGATTAGTGTATTACTTTCCTTTGGTTATAGCCGTTCAAAACATTATGGGTGGTGAAGATTTGTTTTCTGTAACTAGATGTAATTGTATTGGTAGGAGTTTGTAATATGTGGGGTTCAACACTTCCACTTGCAATCCTTGCCTCAATAATCTTACTTTCTGGTTTCACCTTTAGTCTTGAATCTAGTAAGAGAAAATGGTTTGAAAGGTTCCTTCATTTTCTGTTAACCTTGCCCTTTATTGCCCTATTGTTTCTATTCATCAATTCGGAAACATCTTACCATTATGTGTGGCAATATGGAGGGGCAGATTTGCCCTTGCGTTATCGAATCTCAGCCGTTTGGGCCGCTCGCGAAGGTCCGCTATTACTTTGGGCAGCCTTCCTAGCAATTGTAGTATATTGCTGGCGAAATCCAAGGATTGGTGAGTCAAAGAAACAACATGAGTCTCGTTTGCGTTTCATGTGGGGTTTTACCCTATTGTTGCTTCTAATTGCAGAAATCCTTGACCCGTTCCGAAAGGCTCTAAATCCAAATTGGCCAAGTTCTGGTTTGAATGCATTGCTTCAAACCGATCTAATGATTTTCCACCCACCTCTTATTTTCTTATTTTACACTTTTTGTATTTCCCTTGGGGCTCGGTCAATCTCGACCCTACTGCATCCAGACGAGAATGATTCTGAGTTATCAAAACGATTGACCGAAGCAGCGCGCCCTGCATTACTTACTGGAACATTATCTGTTGGGCTTGGTGGCCTTTGGGCATATACTGTATTGGATTGGGGTGGTTATTGGGCATGGGATCCGGTTGAAACAGGTTCTCTATTGCCTTGGTTAGCCGTAGTCGTGCTCTTACATTTGCACATTAAGCCGGGGAAAGCAAGCGATTTGCTATACGCCGGTGCTGGATTAATGGCCGCGTTTACCGCTATTTTTGCAACTACAGTGACTCGTGCATCTGGGGTATGGGCAAGTTCTGTTCATACCTTTGTCAATGACGATGCAGGGGAAGTTTCCAAGTATGCTTGGGACCGATTAATGACTCTTTCAACCGATTATAGCGCTGGTGTTGAAGTTATCGCTTATGTACAGGTGATGTTATTGATTCTTTCAATTTGGTTTTCAGCAGTACTTTGTAAATCAGTTGGCGCAAATATCCCTAAAGGATTTGGACTCAGTGGATTACTACTATTGATAGTCCCTTCTCTCGCCGCAATGAATACTTTTTTTTCAGGGGAGTCAAAACTATATTGGGAGGGAATAAGTCCTCTTATCATTGCATTAGTTGGCT
>JABIHC010000168.1 GCA_018649825.1 Methanobacteriota archaeon | reverse complement strand
TTTATTCATGAGAGTACACTTGGAATGCACTGGCTTTACACTTTCCACACAGAAGTAAATCCCGATGATTCAAAAAATATCACTGGGCATTGGAGGGCACCGGAATCCGGATGGTTGGAAGAGTTAATTTCACAAGAGCAAATCAGTAATAGAGGTAATCTTTCACAAGTTAAATGGATTGTATTTTCGCCAGAATTAGTGTGGGAAGAACCCGACGGAGAATGGACAAAGGCGACTGAGGGTGAAGCAGACTTCCTAAATGGTGGCGGGGGATGGGAGATATGGCACTTAAATTTAATCAAATAATTATTCTAAACGTATTTTTCTAGACTTATTTGGGCAAATTGTTTATTTGAGAACCACGGGAGGAGGGTTTGATGGATTACTCTCTTAGCAGGGCATTCTTGCTGGCCGCCATCACTTTTTTCACCGCATTAATTGTTGGAATTATTCCATTATGGAAGAAAATAAGTGAACAGGAAAATGTCCTCAAATGGATGACTGGGCTGGCAGCCGGAGTATTATTGGCTTCTGCGCTTCTCGTGGCAATTCCAGAAGGATTTGAAATCGCTTCTGGCGCCCATAGTGGTGGCGCAGATAATTCAGGAAATGCAACATCATCTGAAGATTTCACTCCTCTAATAATGGGAGGGTCAATCTTACTCGGTTTCTTCTTCATGTTAATCTTAGAAGCCTTTGGATTTGGCCATGACCTTCACGAAGAACATCATGATCACGGGCATTCACATGGTCATGACCATGTCCATCACCCTAACAATCCATCTTCAATTGTCTTTGGTTTGAGCATACATGCATTGACCGATGGAATGGCAATTGGTGCCGCATTGGCATCTGAATCCTCAGTCCTAACTTTATCTATCTTCCTCGGTGTAATCATACACAAATTGCCCGCTGCATTCAGTGTTGGAGTATTCAGTATGCATGAACGGGGTGATCGAAATAAGACAATAAAGGACGTATTGCTATTCAGTTTAGCAGCGCCAATAATGATTATTGCCGCCTATTTCCTTCTAGGAGGGGTCGGTGAGCATTACTTGGGCCTTGCAATTCTATTCAGCGGTGGTACTTTCCTCTATGTTGCAACAGTGGATGTGTTGCCTGACGTACATAATCCTGAGACTGGAAAGTTGGCATTAATACAGGTAATAATTGGAGCCATGATTATGACTACAATACTGATAATAATGGATTTATTTGGAATTATTGGCCACTAAAAAGTTGATTTGGGGCCGCTCCATTAATAATAGCAATTATCATCTCCAACACACCTATAATTTACCAATTGTCTCAAAATAGGTGTAATATTCAGTATAGATACTCGTTTATTCACCCTCTATGTTCGGTTTGCCTAAATACCCTAATGGGGCTCAGTATCACACTTTAACTGTCCATTACAAAACATGTTCGGCAATAATTCAACCCTACATTTCTTTCTGTAGGAACTTGTTCCGAGCATCGGAGGTCCCGATATGAGTTTGAAAACCGAGATGAATAATGACATTCTACAAGGATGGAGAAACGAACCTCTTGACCAAGTATTATGGCTTGCAAAAGAGATAGTAGAGGACCCTGAATGGCCAACTGTAAAGGAATGGCGAAAAAATGGAGGAAAGGTACTCGGCCACTTCCAAGTTTACTTCCCTGAGGAAATTGCTCATGCAGCCGGAATGCTACCTCTAAAGATGGCTGGAGCGACTGTTGAACCCCGACTATCAGATAGTCGATTTGGGTCTTACCTTTGTTCCATTATGAAAACCAATCTTGAACAAGTTCTCAGTGGAAGAGTGAAAATAGATATGTTCGTCACTCACCCCATTTGTGATGCTGCAAGAAATCTTGGAGCGATTTTTGGGCGGAATTTTGACTACCCGTGTCAAATATTATACTTGCCTCAAAACCCTAATTCTAAGCATTCAATTCAATATTTATTTGAAGAATACGAGAGGATGAAGAAATTAGTTGAAGAAGTATCGGGCGTTACAATTACCAAGGAATCATTAGCAAATTCAATTCAATTATTCAACAAAAACCGCACCCTGCTACGTGAATTATATCAAATAAAATGTGATAGCCCGTGGTTAGTTACTATTGATGAAGCATATGCTCTTGTTCGTTTAGCCTGTTATATTCCAAGAGAAGAACACAATGAATTAATGCAGCAGATTTTGCCACAAATTCGAAACCGAAGCGGACGACGAAAGCAAGACCGAATAAGGGTTGTTTTTGAAGGTGGCTTCTGTGAACAACCTCCGCTTGACTTGTTAAGGGCCATCGGCCAATCATGTTATGTGGTTGATGATGATTTACTAATTGGGTTAAGGTGGATTACTGAGGATATTGATGCTGGAGAAGACCCAATGAGGTCATTAGCATATGCTTATATCGAGCAATCATCATACAGCCCAGTTCAGCATGATAATAACAAGCCGAAGGAGAGAATGTTGATGGAAAGGGTTGACGCTGCTAAAGCCGAAGCAGTGATTATTACTGCAGCAAAGATGTGTGAACCTGGTTTAGAAGAACAGGTGACTTATATTGAAGCAGTAGAAGAGAGAGATATTCCATTCTTTGTAAGTGAATTTGAGGAAAATATGACAACCTTTGATCATTTACAGATTCAACTAGAAACATTCGTGGAGAATATATTATTTGATTGAGGCGATATTATGAGTATGCAAACAAAAGAAAACCTTGCAAGAAGAGGAAATAAAGAAGCAAATCTATTGTTCAAAAAATGGTTTGATAATTTAGACCAAGCAGCAAAAGAAGGAAAACCGGGCGCATATGTCTTCGTGATGGGAAGTATGGCTGAAATTCTTCACACCTTTGACTTACCTATTATCTATCCTGAAATCACATCTCTACAAACTGCCGTTCGTCAACACTCAGCAGAATTACTTAACGAGGCGGAAGATCATGGATACTCACCAGATATTTGTGGTTATGTAAAAGCGGATTATGCAATTCAAGCACGAGGTGGGGAACACCCCATGGGTAAGCTACCTACTCCTGGTTTAGCCCTACTAACTAATGCTTGCAATACCTACATGAAATGGGGGGAGATATGGGAAAGAATGTTTGAGACACCATTGTTCACCCTTGACGTCCCTGGTACACGCCAAAATGGCACACAAACTTGGCCGGGTGACCCTCAATTTGAAAGTGAAAAGCGATATGTTCTTGGTCAACTTGAAGAATTGATAGAGACCTGTGAAGATATTACTGGAAAGAAATTTAACATGGATAAACTAAAACAGACTCTTGAATATTCAAATCGCATGTCTAGGGCTTGGAAGGAAATCATTGAATGCAATCAAGGAAATCCTGCAGTATTTGATGCTCTTTCTGATGGAACTTCATACCTTGGAGTGAATAATGTTTGGCGAGGCACGGAAGAAGGAGCAATTTTCTTTGAACGCCTTCTTGAAGAAAAGCAATGGATGGTTGAAAACAATATTGGGGCAGTTGAAGAAGAAAAACACCGCCTAGCTTTCATTGGAGTCCCTTGTTATCCAATCTTTAGAGATTTCAGCAAATTATTTTCCGATTGGGGGGGAGTTTTCGTTTCTTCAACCTATATGTGGTTCGCCTCAGGGGGTAATAACCTTGGTTTCCAATATGACATTGATAATCCTCTTGAATCTCTCGCTGAAATAACTCTTATTCACGTGCGTGATGCAATGGATTCAATGTTCCACCCTAATGAAATAATAATGGATTTGAAAGATCGTTTCAACATTGAAGGAATTGTCTTCCATCCAATAAAGAGTTGCCGTACAAGTTCAACCGGATTAGCAGATAATCGTCGTGAACTAATGGAAAGGACGGATTTACCTAGTCTATTCATTGAATCAGATATGATGGATAAGCGAGTGGTTTCTGTAGCCCAAATGAAAAATCGAATTGATGCTTTCTTTGAAGGTATTGAAATGCGAAAAGCAAATCGTGAAGCGGAGGTGAAGCAATGAAATATTCCGGAGGAGTAGATGTTGGTTCAACCCAAACAAAAGCAGTAATCATTGATGAAAATCTGAATATTGTGGGAAGATGCCTGACCGATACTGGCGCTGATGTAATGCAAGCCGCAGAGAATGCATTTGCAATTGCTGTCAAAGATGCTGGAATAAATACTAAAGATGTCAAGTATGTCATTGGCACCGGATATGGAAGATATAAAGTCACCTTTGGTGATGATCAAGTGACCGAAATTTCATGCCACGGCAGGGGTGCAGCCCACATGTTCCCAGGAACAAGAACCGTATTGGACATGGGTGGCCAAGACACCAAAGCCATCGCCATATCAGATACTGGAGAAATAATGGATTTCTGTATGAATGATAAGTGTGCAGCAGGAACTGGAAGATTCTTGGGTGCCGCTTCGTCAGCACTTGATATTCCTCTTGATGACCTTGGACCAACCGCCCTCAAGGCTACCCGCCCAGTTAGAATTAGTACAACTTGCACTGTTTTCGCTGAAACAGAAATTCTTTCTTGGCTTGGTAAAGGCAAGAAAATCGAAGACATTCTCATGGGAGTTCATCAATCAATAAGTTCTCGTTCAATCGGATTATTGCGCAGAGTAGGAATCAACGAAGAAGTTACCTTCACTGGAGGAGTAGCCAATAATCTTGGAATGGTATCTGTACTAAATGAAAATCTTGGATTGAAAATGAATGTGAGTTCGGATTCCCACTATATGGGTGCATTAGGTGCTGCCTTGTTTGGCATGGATAGAGTAAGAGTTGCGGAGGTGGTTGCATGAGGCATGTAGCAGGAATTGATGTTGGTTCAACATACACCAAAGTGGCAATCATGAATGAAGAGGGCGAATTGGTTTCTCGACACATGTTGCCAACCGGATTCAAATTAACTCAAGTTTCGCGAATAGTATTTGAACAAGCCCTTCAAAAGGCAGATTTAAATGAGGAGGATATTGAATATGTTGTTTCAACCGGATATGGGCGTCACCAAGTTGATTTTAAGGATGTATCAGTGACTGATTTGACAAGTGCTTCAAGAGGAGCACACTGGTTCTTCCCCGAAACAAGAACTGTTCTAGATATCGGCGGACAAACAATGAAGGCTTGTAAAATGGACGAAAAGGCCAAAGTGAAATCATTTCGATTAAACGACAAATGTGCTGCAGGAACCGGTGCTTTCCTTGAGAAGACGGCAAGATATATGAATTTTGAAACTGAAGAAATAGGCGACCTTGCTGACACATCTACCAAAGAGGTGGAAATCTCGGGAGTTTGTGCTGTATTCGCTGAATCAGAAGTAATCAATCAACTTTCTTTGAGTTCAAAGCCCGCTGACATAATGCATGGGGCTATGGTCTCACTAGTTGGGCGTTCATTTCAATTAATGCGTAGGGTGAAAATGGAACCGCACTACACTCTTGTCGGTGGCATAATGAGATTCCCTACAATGGTAAAGGCTCTCAAAGAAAAATTAGGCGAAGAAGTTGTTAGTGTACCCTCTGACGATATGAGCCAATACGTTGGCGCAATCGGTTGTGCAGTACTTGGTAAGCAAAGATTAGCTAAACTAGAGAGGGGCAATAATGAGTAATTGTTTTTCTGTGAAGAATGGTGATGATGGTAATACCGATAGCGAAGGATGGATTCATAGATTCACCATTAGTACTGATCGAGTTGAGGAAATAAAAATCCTATTTGAGGAGATGGGAGAAGAAGTTCGTATTTCGCAAATAAATGTTGAAAATTTTTCAAATACAGAAAATTGTGACACCTGTCTAGTAGAGTGTGGAGATGAACTCAGAACTGTTTGGACGAGAAAATTAGATCAAGAAAGCAAATCACAAAAAGATAATTCAACATTTACGATTCCTGCTAAAACTGGCAACACGGCCGAAGATGTTCGGGACAGAAAAGGTGAAGGCGAGGGTATTGCATAGAACGGGGCTGGTATGATGAGTGGGGCACTGGTAGAATTATTCGTTGAAAACAGCACGGCTTATGTCTGTATCAACAACCCACCAGTGAACATCGTTGATGCTCCTGTATTGGATAAATTATGCCAAATTATTGATACTATTGAGCAAGATTCTTCAATTAGAGCAATGGTTCTTTATTCTGCAGGAGAAAAGGGTTTCAGCGCAGGGGCATCAATCGAAGAGCACCTACCAGAAGTCGCATCTTCAATGATTGAACAAATGACTTGTATTTTAGAAAGATTACAGGAAACCCCTCTAATTACTCTCTCTGAGGTACATGGGCTTTGTTTGGGTGGCGGAGCGGAATTGGCTTTCGCTTGTGATTTCTTAATATCTACATCAGATGCAAAAATCGGTGTACCAGAAGTCACAGTTGGCTGCTATCCACCATTTGCAATGATGCAATTGCCAAATGCAGTTGGAATGAGAATTGCTAAAGAAATTATCCTAAGTGGAAGAATGATTTCTGGAGAAAGAGCATACGAAATTGGGCTAGCAAATAAAATCTCTAGCAGAGAAGAAATGCGTGAAACGACCAATAATATGCTTAAACCTATTTTGCGAAATCCACCTAACATCATTTCTCTTACTCTAGCCCATCTTAGAAATATCCAAAATGGAAAAACCAATCCAGGGCATCGAGTAATGGGTGAAGGATTCATTACTGATTTGATAGAAAATAAAGATTATTTTGAAGGCTTGACTTCATTCCTTGAAAAGCGAAGACCGGAATGGAAACTAGATCGCACCGGAAAATCCGCGGGGGATGAATAAAATGACAAATATCGAGGCAACTGGTTGGGAATTGGTCAAAGTTGGTGAAAAACCCGAGGAACGAAAATGGACCATTGACACCAATGCACTTTCCAGTGACGAATTGGTTGTTGAGATTGCTGGTTGTGGTGTATGCCACACCGACCTTTCATTCCACTATGATGGTGTGCGAACAAAGCACGATTTACCTCTAATTCTGGGGCATGAAATATCAGGTGTTGTAATTGCAACTGGCGGTAGCGCACAACAATGGATGGGCAAGCGAGTAATTATTCCTGCAGTATTACCATGTGGTGAATGCGATGATTGTAATAATGACCGCAGCAATGTTTGCAGAACGCAAGTGATGCCGGGCAATGATATTGATGGTGGATTTGCAACACATATCGTGGTCCCAAGCCGTTGGATGGTTGAGGTGCCGACATCCTTTGAAGGCGACCTGGCCTCCCTTTCAGTAATTGCAGATGCAGTTAGTACCCCTTGGCAAGCAATTGAAAGAAGTCAATTATCCTTCGGAGATGTTGCGATTATTGTTGGATGCGGTGGGGTTGGAGGGTATTGTGCCCAACTGGCAAAATCAATTGGCGCAAATGTAATCTGTCTTGATATTGATGAAAAGCGTCTAAATGGATTAAAGGAACTTGGAATAGAAAATACAATTGTTACCGCAGAACTTGATAACCGCGAAATCAAAGGACAAGTGAAAGAGATTGTAAAGAATAATTCATGGAAAAGAAGCGGTTGGAGAATTTTTGAATGTAGCGGACATCCAAATGGGCAAACATTAGCATTTGAATTGGTTGGGCCAAGCGGTGTGCTATCAGTAGTTGGTTTTACTATGGGCAAAGTTACTATTAGACTCTCTAATTTAATGGCACATGATGCTAAAGCAATAGGCAATTGGGGCTGCAAACCCGAATTATATCACAGTTTACTCGAACATGTATTAGAAGGGGGAGTTGACTTAGAATCCACGACTGAACAACGTCCACTTTCAACTATTGGTGAAGTGTTTACGCAGGTACATGATGGGTGCTGTGCAAAGAGAATTATCTTGGTGCCCGATTATTAAATGAAGAGGATTAGTGGTGAGTAAGTTGAAAAATGTAGGAGGATTAAAAGCGATGAATCACAGTACGAGAAGGCTTGTCGACGAGCATGTATTAATTTGCATTGGTCTAGATATTTGTGACAAAGCAGCCAGCATGGTAATGTCTGGTTCAAATGTGCCAAATTCAATTTGGGAAAATCTAATAGATTTCACCAAGGAATATACCGATGGTTTCCATCACGCCAAAGAAGAAGGTGTATTATTCCCCCTACTATGTCAAAGAGGTTTATCCTTAGAATATGGACCTATTGCGGTGATGCTACATGACCATGAAACATTTAGGAGATTACTTGGCCAGATGAATGAGGGCCTTGAGGAAAATAATATGGCAAAAGTAATTGCTGCATATAACGAATATTCTTCCAGTTTAAGGATGCACATTCACAAGGAGAACAATATTCTATATCCAATGGGTGAATCAATGATAAGCAGAGAAGATGAAGAAAATCTAAATTCTATTTATGATGAAACAGAGATGTCACTTGGTGGAGAAAAAACTAGTTCAAAATACCATAATATGATTCTCTCAATGAGGGAAGTAGTAGATTCAATTGAATAAATAATGAGGTGAAGAAAATGAGCGAAGAGTATACAGATTGGCGAAGACATGCAATGGACGGAGAATTAAATTTAAAGGAGTTAATAGTTGAATTAAAACCTTTACAAAAACCAAACGGTGAAGAAATTGAAGGATTATTTGATGCTTGGATTTGGCTAAATAACCCCGAGCAATACAATTCCTATACCACCGCTAGCCTAAGGGAATTATGTTTAGCATTAGATTGGGCATCATCCCGTCCCGATGTTAATTGCGTAATCTTAACTGGCGTTGGAGAAAAAGCATTCTGCACAGGCGGAAATACCGTTGAATACGAAAGAGATTATTCTTGGAGGCCTCAAGAATACCGCACCTATATGGCCGTATTTAATCGCATGATCTCATTAATATTGGAAAATGAAAAGCCGGTTATTAATCGCGTCAATGGAATGAGAATTGCAGGTGGTCAGGAAATGGGCCTTGCATGCGACTTTACCGTTTCTTCAGATATGGCAAGATACGGACAAGCCGGACCAAAGCATGGTTCAGCACCAGACGGGGGCTCAACAGATTTCCTTGACCTATACGTCGGTTTTGCTCGCTCAATGGAATCTTGTATCCTTTGCGAACACTGGTCAGCTCACAAGGCTCATCGTTATGGATTGTTAAATGAAATCGTTCCAGTTCTCAAAAACCCTGAAGGCGAATGGGTGGCCAATCCAATGGTAAACTTGAGTTGGGTTGATGAAAAAACCGGAAGCCTCACCTACGGCGATTTCCTTGAAGGAGATGCAAAAAGTAAGGGCAAAGAAATAATGGCATCTTGTACTGTTGACACCACATTATTGGATGAGGCAGTTTGCAAATTATCTTGGAGCCTAGCAAATACATTCCCTGGATGTACACGCAAAACCCTTTCCAGTGTAAGAAAGAAGAAACTACATTGGTGGGATGCAAATAGAGAAACCAACCGCGAATGGCTTGCATTGAATATGGCTGTGGAGGCTGCTGCTGGATTTAGAGCATTTAATGTCGGTGGTAAAGTTCAACCCGACGGTAGTCGCGCGCCAAGACAAATAGATTTCATCGCTCTAAGGCAAGCAATTGCAAATGGTGAAAATTGGTCAAAAGAATTTGTTGAAAGCCTAATGCCACCACATTGAAATTATTATTGAAAAAATGGAGAGATTATTTTGAGTATTGAAATCAATATGGAAGGAAAGGTAGCATTAGTTACCGGTGGAAGCAGAGGAATTGGCCAGGCGATTTGTGCAAAATTAGCAGCTGCTGGGGCATCTGTAGCATTTACTTGGGCGCCTTTTGAAGAAGAGCCATTAGCTACTCGAAAAATATTAGAAGACGCAAACGTACCTTTCATTGACATGAGTTGCGATGCAAGTGATTCAAAAAGCACTATTGAAATGATTGAAAAAGTGATTTCAGAAATGGGGGGTTTGGACTATGTTATTTGTAATGCCGGAACAATTGCTGATGGAGTAATTTGGAAAATGGAAGATGATGATTGGAACAAAGTAATTTCAGTGAATCTAACGGGTGCAATGAACACAATTAGAGAATTTGCCAAGTATGCAAGAAAGGAGCCAAAAAACCGCAGTATAGTCTGTATATCTTCTATCAATGGAATTCGCGGAAAGTTTGGTCAATCCGCATATTCGGCTTCCAAAGCAGGAATGATTGGTTTGGCTAAATCCGCTGCAAAAGATCTTGGGCATTGGAAAGTAAATGTCAATGTAGTTGCACCAGGAATGGTCAATACTGAAATGGCAAAGAACCTACCGGAGTACATTTTAAATAATGCTATAGCAGATACCTTAGATGATAGAATTGCAGAACCGGAAGAAATTGCAAGTGCAACCGTATTCCTACTTTCAGATTTAGCACACCACATCACTGGAGTAGTTCTTCCGGTTGATGGCGGGCAATTATTATGAGGTGAAACAATGATAAAAAAACATCCCTTTGAGCCTTTTCGAATTAAATCAATAGAGCATATTACAATTACCACTCGTCAGGAAAGAGAGGAGGCTTGCAATAGGGCGGGCAATAATTTGTTTAACCTCACTTCAGATGAAGTAATGATCGATCTTCTTACAGATTCAGGTACTGGAGCGATGAGTTCAGAACAATGGGCAGCATTAATGCGCGGCGATGAATCATATGCTGGTGCACGTTCATTCCGCAGACTTAAAAAAAATGTTGAAGAAATATTTGGATTTGATTACTTTCTGCCAACCCACCAAGGTAGGGCTGCTGAAGGCATTCTTGCTGCAATTACTCTAAAGGACAATAATATTGTTCCTTCCAACACTCACTTCGATACAACCGCTGCTAATATCCTCTCAAGAAATGCCGTACCAGTAAATCTAGTAATTGAAGAGGGAGGGGACCCAAATTCAAATCATCCATTTAAAGGGAATGTTGATCTTCAAAAACTACGTCACTTACTCGAAGAAGAGGGAGATAATGTCCCATTTTGTATGGTGACTGTAACAAATAATGCAGGGGGAGGGCAACCGGTTTCAATTGAAAACATTGAAGGTATTCGCAAAATATGTGATGAATTTGATAAGCCATTATTCATTGATTCCTGCCGCTTTGCAGAAAATTCATGGCTGGTAAAGTTAAGAGAAGAAAAATATTCTTCATGGAGTGTAAAGGATATTGCAAAATATATGTTTTCACTCGCTGACGGAGCTACTTTTAGCGCAAAGAAAGATGCAATTGTAAACATTGGCGGATTATTGTTATTCAATGATAAGAAATTATTTAAAATGGCAAAAAATGAATTGATTATGCGCGAAGGCTTTCCTACCTATGGGGGATTGGCTGGAAGAGACCTTGATGCAATGGCAGTCGGACTTCAGGAAGGTTGTGATGAATCTTATCTAAAATATCGGACCGAACAAGTTGCTTGGTTATACGAGGGGCTAGTTGCAAATGGGGTGCCAGTTGTTGGCCCACCTGGTGGCCACGCTGTTTATATCGATGCGGGTGCAATGTTACCTCATATTCCGGCAAGCGAATTCCCCGCTCAGGCTTTATCACTCGAAGCCTATATTGAAGGAGGAATTAGGGGTGTCGAAGTTGGTTCTGTTATGCTTGCACACACACGCCCAGATACCGGCGAAATTATTTATCCTCCTTTGGAGTTAGTGCGATTTGCAATACCGAGGCGGACTTATACGGAAAGTCATCTTAAACATGTAGTCAATACAATGGCGAAAGTTGCACAAAACTCTACCAAAATCAATGGAGTGAAGATTGTTGAAGCGCCAGAGTTCTTGCGTCATTTCACCGCAACTTTCGCCCAAGTCTAAGGAAAAATAATTATTATTATTCAGTATTTGTTTGATTACAAGAAAATTGTTGTCTAGAGTAGACTACAATTATCCTGTCTGCTACATAAAAAGAAAGGGTTGCTGGCAAATAATTTGAATCGTACCTAATACTACCAGTTAGTATCTCAAAACTCGGTTATTATATTGGATTCTTGGTTATTATCAATAATAACAAGTCTATACCATTTCGGATATGTTCGGGAGTGGGGTTGTGTTAGGGGCCCACATGGGAGAGAATAACCGATGATTCGCAGGTTTATCCATCGGCGCAAATCTTCAAAATGAGGGAATAAAATGGCTGGAGAAAAAAAGAACAATAACTCACGAAAAACGACTTCGGCTTTGATAGTATTTTCACTATCATTATTGCTATTCACTCCACTAACAAGTGGGTACAGCGGGGGCAATGGCCTGAGCGCAGACGGTTCAGGAGGAGATGGTTGCACATGTCACGGCGTAGTATCGGATTCCTCAGTAATACCTGCAATCACCTTAGTAGGTGGGGCACAAGAAATTGTTGCAGGTTCGACTTACACTCTTGAGATTAGCCTAACTGGCGGACCCGCAGTTGGCGGCAGTAATAGTGGTGGATTCTTACTTGATGTAAACAGTGGAGAAATTGCAAGTGCCGACGATAATACTTTAGTAAACGGCGCCGGAGATGAAGCGACACACTCTACTTCTGGAAACGATCAACGCACTTGGCAAATAAATTGGACTGCAGATTCTACCGATGATGCACAGTTCAATCTACGAGTAAACTCTGTAAATGGAGATGGCCAAATGACAGATGATGATGACTGGAATATGGCTACCTTTTTCCTACACGCAGATGGGTCCATTGACCAAACTGCGATAGAAGGCGAGGCACGACTTGATGTGCCAGATTGGACCCAAGATGCGATTATTCTTGGTTCAGTTTCACTAATGATTATTTTGACATACCTGGGCTTCATTAACAAGAAAGGCCGTGGAAGAAGAGGAGAATATTAACTGAGGTGAATATGATGGAAAATGACAACAAAAATGGACGCTTTACTTGGTTTAAGAAAGCAAGCGAATCAAGAACTTGGGAAAAATTCTACCGCGACCGCTGGGCACACGATTACTCAGTAAGAACCAGCCACAGTGTCAATTGTTCTGGCTCCTGTAGCTGGGAAGTTTTCGTAAAAGATGGAATTATTTGCTGGGAATTACAAAAGGTAGATTGGCCACAAATAAATGATGAAACGCCAAATTACGAACCACGTGGTTGCCAAAGAGGTATTTCCGCATCCTGGTATCCATATTCACCCGTTCGGCCAAAATTCCCATATGTTCGCCGACGATTATGGAATTACTACACTGCTGCAAAAAACAAAGGAATGACTTCAATTCAAGCATGGGCATCAATTGTTGGTGACCCTGAGAAGGCTAAATCATACAAGGGTCTGCGTGGAAAGGCAGGTTGGAAAAGAATTACTTGGGATGATGCAGCAGAAATAATTGCTGCTGGACAGATTCATACTATTGATGAGTTCGGACCAGATCATATTGCGGCATTCTCACCAATTCCTGCAATGAGTCAAGTTTCATTCACGTCAGGTCAAAGATATAACCAATTAATGGGCGGTTCAATGCTATCGTTCTATGAATGGTATCACGACCTACCTCACATAATGCCTTGGATTTGGGGAGACCAAACCGATGTACCTGAGAGTGCAGATTGGTATCAAAGCACATACTGGATTGTCATGGGCTCAAATTTGCCAATGACAAGAACACCCGACGCTCACTTTGCTTCAGAGCACAAGTATAACGGCGGAAAGATCACTAATCTATCCCCCGATTACTCTGACGTTACAAAATTTGCTGACCTTTGGGTTCAAGTAAAAGAAGGTACAGATAATGCTTTCCTCAATGCTTGTATTCACGTTATTCTAAAGGAATTCCACCACGAACGCAAATCAGGTTATTTCACTGATTATATCAAGCAATACACCAATATGCCGTTCCTCGTAATGCTCGATAAGGGAGAGGATGTGTATCATAATGGTAGATTACTCCGCGCATCAGATGTTGCAACATTTAAGGGAGAAGAAAAGGGCGAATGGAAGCCATTACAATTGGATTCCGCTAATAGTGAATTGAAAATCCCAATGGGAACACTAGGGCACCGCTGGGAAGAAGAACAGATGGGTCGTTGGAATTTGACTCACGAAGACTCATTAACTGGCGAAGAATTTGACCCACTACTCTCTTTCATTGACAACAAAGATTCTAAAGAAGTAAAGGTCGCATTCCCCGACTTTACTGACACCTTTTTGGAACTCGGAGAAACCGGGACTACTGGAAATAAAGCAATTGACCGAATAAGAGGAGTCCCTGCATACGAAGTGGAAACCAAAGATGGGAAGCAATTGGTTACAACTGTATTTGACCTAATGATGGCCCAATTTGGTGTTTCTCGTGGAATGAGTGGAGATTATCCTAAGGACTACGATGATGCTGATGAACCCTTCACTCCTGCATGGCAAGAAAAGGAAACCGGTATCAGCAGAGATTTGGCTATCCGCGTTGCACGCGAATGGGCTGAAAACGCTGAAAAGACGCATGGAAAGTCATTATTCATCACTGGCTCTGGAATCTTACACTGGTTCCATGGTGGACCCTCTATATACCGCGCCCAAGCAATCATGGCACTCATTTGTGGTTGCTGTGGACGCAATGGCGGGGGATTCAGCAGTTATGTTGGAACGGAAAAAATCCGTAACTATGCAGCAATTGGTATGTTAGCAGGAGCCACAGATTGGTACCGGCCACCACGCCAAGCCAACAGTACTTCTTGGCAATATTTTCACACAGATCAATGGCGCTATGATGGAATGCCTCTAGATTCTCTTTGGGCTTCTAATGCTAACAATTTGAAGAGATTCGGAAATCATTCTGCTGACATTAATCACCTTGCAGTTCGCAATGGATGGTTACCATTCTATCCACAATTCGATAAGAAGAATCCAGTAGATGTATATCAGCAAGCGGTAGATGCCGGTTGTAAGGATGATGCAGAGGTATCAGCATGGGTTGCAAAACAATTCCAAGACGGAAAAATGGATTTTGCACTTTCAGATGTTGATGCAAAGGAAAACCATCCAAAGGTACTAACAATTTGGCGTGGAAATTTATTCGGAACAAGCACTCGCGGGCAAGAATATGGGCAAAAATACTTACTCGGTACACACGATAATGTATTGGGTGGCGAGCGTTCACACAAGATGATCAAGAATGTAAAGTGGCACGAAGAAGTTGACGTTGGTAAGTTAGACCTTGTCGTTTCATTGAACCTCAGAATGGACTCAACTGCAAATTATGCTGATGTGGTCCTACCTGCTGCTCACTGGTATGAAAAGCACGATTTGACGTGTACTGACTTGCATTCATTCTTCCATCCATTCAACCCAGCACATGACCCACCATGGGAATGTAAATCCGATTGGGAAGCATTCAAATTTTTGGGTAAGAAATTCTCAGAAATGTCTGGTGAATTCTTTGACGGACCAGTAAAGGAAGTTGTTCTAACTGCATTAGAAACCGATACGCCCGATGAAATGGCACAGCCATTGGGCGAAATCAAAGACTGGAGAAGTGGAGAATGTGATCCAATTCCTGGAAAGACTTTCCCCAATGTAAAAATTGTTGAGAGAGATTTCTCCAAACTATATGACATGTTAACCACCATTGGACCCCTTGGATGTAAACCTAATGGGTATGGAGCGAAAGGGATTAACTTCGACCTAACTGAAACCTATGAGGCTCTCATGGAAAATCGCCAAGTTGGTGAAAAGGATGGCCGCCCAGATATCTCAAGTGCAGCCCAAGTTGCTGAAACAATATTGAGAATATCTCCTGAAAGTGACGGAGAAGTATCACACGCAATTTTCAAAGAACTAGAGAAGAGAGTAGGGCTACCGCTTGCAGATATGGTTGAAGGTGAATTAGACATCGCTCACTCATTCAAAGACCTTTCAAGCCAACCACGAAGATCTATTACATCTCCTCACTGGAGTGCTCTAGAAGACCCAGGTAGAACCTATGCTCCTTGGACAATGAATGTTGAGAGGCTAAAACCATGGCACACACTAACTGGGCGTCAAGCGATTTACTTTGATCATCAAGGATTTAGAGACTTCGGAGAAGCCTTGCCAACATACAAACCACCAGTAGATACAGTTGCAATTGGTGACTTGCCAATGGAAGAATTGGAAAATGGACATGGTAAGTTACTTCGTTTCATTACACCACACGGAAAGTGGCAAATCCACTCAAATTTCCGCGACACATGGCAAATGACAAATCTATTCCGCGGCGGCCCACTCTGCTGGATAAATAACGAAGATGCTGAAGAAATCGGCATTGTTGATAACGACTGGGTAGAAATATTCACCAATAATGGTATTCAAGTTGCTAGAGCAGTTGTCAGCCACACAATAAAGAAAGAAATGTGTATTGTATATCACCAAAATGAACGTCACGTGAATGTTCCTTTCTCGCCACTTGCGAAGAAATATGGCGCAACCGACTTAAGAGGCGGAGGAAACAATGCTCCAACAAGAGTTATGATGAATCCAAATTGTATGATTGGTGGATATGCCCAATTCACTTACTTTGTTAATTATCAAGGACCAAGTCCATCAGAAAGAGATATGGGTGTAATAGTTCGTAAGATGCCACTTGTTGAAGGCAAGGTAATCTACGAAGAAAAAGACCTACACAAGTTGAAGGGAGAGTGAAATAGATGCAAATAGTACAACAAATGGCAATGGTATTCAACATGGATAAATGTCTAGGGTGCAACACTTGTACCGTAGCCTGTAAGAATATTTGGACAAATCGTGAAGGCGCAAAATACATGTTTTGGAATAATGTTGAGACAAAACCAGGCATAGGATATCCCAAAGAATGGGAAAATCAAGATGAGTGGAAAGGCGGATGGGTATTAACCGGCAAAAAGAGTTCTCCATTGAAGTTGCGAGTTGCTCCAAAATGGTTAGAATTAGCTAATTTATTTTACAACCCTGATCAACCTGAAATGAAAGATTATGTAAGCGATGTTGGAACCTACACATTCACTTATGAAGACTTACATTCTGCAAAGGAAATGAAGCAACAACCAGTTGCACGACCAAAGTCTGAAATTACTGGCGAAGAAAACATCAAGCCAAATTGGGGTGTTAATTGGGAAGACAATGCTGCTGGAACAAATGTAACCGGGCAATGGGATGTAAACTTCGATAGCATGAATCAACAAGAAAAGGATGCTTACTTACAATATCAAGATTCGTTTATGATTTACTTGCCACGTATCTGTAACCACTGTGCTAATCCGGCTTGTGTAGGTGCATGCCCATCAGGTGCAGCACACAAGCGCGAAGAAGATGGCGTTGTCTTGATTGACCAAGACCGATGTAGAGGTTGGAGATACTGCGTATCTGCTTGCCCTTACAAAAAGCCATATTACAATTGGAGATCTGGAAAAATGGAGAAGTGTCTCCTCTGTTACCCACGTCTTGAAACTGGACAACCACCTGCATGTTTCCACTCTTGCCCTGGCAAGATACGTTATATGGGACCAATATTGGTTGACCAAGATAGAGTCGTTGAAGCAGCAACCGCAGATGAAAAAGATCTCGTCGCAGTTCACCGCAGCATTCTACTTGATCCAAATGACCCCGAGGTTATTGCTCAAGCAAAGAAGCAAGGTATTGGCGAAACATTCATGGAAGCGGCACAAAAATCCCCAATCTATCCTATGTTCGTAAAATGGGAAATTGCATTACCGCTTCACCCTGAGTTCAGAACAGTACCAAGTCTATTCTACATCCCACCAGAAAGTCCAGTTGCATCTGTTCTTGATGACAATGGCCTCCACTCTGCAGCAGGTGAAAACTCAGTCTTACCAACATTAGAAAACTTCCGAGTGCCAATCAAGTATTTGGCTTCATTATTCTCTGCTGGAAACATTAGTGAAGTTGAGAATACCTTGTTGAAGCAACTCGCAGTACGAAAATATCGTCGTAGCGTACGTGTTGAAGGAAAACCTGATCTTGAAATTCTCAAGGCAGTCGGATTGACGGAACAAGATGCAATAGACATCCATCGCTTACTCGCTTTGGCTTTCCTTGATGAAAGATTCATTGTACCAACAACCCACCGCGAACTCGACAGAGACACAAGCCCATTCATGGAAAGAGGCTTTGCTGGATTTGACAAGATGAACCCTCTAAAGATGAAGAGAAGAGAATACATGCACATTGATGAACAGGGAGATCAGGTGATTTAAGTGATGCCAGTAACATCCAAACAATTGCCAGAAGAGATATTGGCAGATTCGTATCTATTGGCCTCGGTATTATTTATCAGCCCTTCACAAATGGATGAAGAATCCACAAATACTAGAATTATTAACCTCTGCGAATCATTGAAAGAGGCTGGTCGATCAGATATTGCTGAGCATTTTGAAATGTTTCACAAGAAACTGTGGGCCATTCAAGAAGAGGACCATCTCTTTACTCTTGAAATGACGCCAACAGCCCCACCATACCTTGGGTACTATGGATTTGATGCGCCAAAGTCTTGTGGTGAAATTGGTACAAGTGAGCGAAATATGTACATGATTGAAATAGCGGGCGTATACAAGCATTATGGAATAAAAATGGAACATGGCGAAATGCCAGACTATTTCCCGGCCGTTTGTGAATTTTTGGCAATTTCACTTGCTGAAACAGATCCAAAGTCACGCAATCTACGAAGAGGTTTTATCAATTCAATGGTAAAACCACACTTACCAAAATTTAGCCACAAGTTAAACAAGAAACCTTGGTCACACATTACCGCAGCAGTTGCGGTGCTGATGGAAAGCGAAAATATAGTAAAATCAAATGAAGGAGATGAGTAAAATGAATTGGATTGAATTGTTTTTTGTAGCCATGCCTTATATTACCATACTGCTATTTATTTTTGCTCCAATTTGGCGAGCATTCAAAGGACATTGGTCTTGGTCTTCAAGAGGAGACTTTGAGTGGACTCCACGCCCAAGCGGTTTCTTTGGTAGAGAATCTATGGGTATGGCCGCTTTAGCTTTACACTGGGGGCTAGTATTAGTTATATTTGGACACTTATTCCTTGGAATAATTGGTGCTCTTTGGGGGCCAGTTATCCTGATTGATTATTTCCTTTGGATTGGAATGGCAGGAGGATTAATGCTTCTATACGGATTAGTTGCAGCATTGTACCGCAGAATATTTATTAAAGAAGTAAAGGTAATGAGTAAAGTTGAAGATTATGTAATTCTAATATTATTGATTACGGCAGTTTCATCTTCACTTTGGCTAGTTATTATTGATGCTACTTGGGGGATGTCCTCTACTGTATTCCCATGGCTTGAATCAATTCTCACTTTCTCTCCTGATGCTTCAGGAATGGCGAATGCCCCTCTATTGACTCAAGTCCACATAGTTTCCAGCATGCTATTTCTCTGCTATGTTCCTTTTACAAAGATGGTTCACATGTGGAGTTATCCATTCCTATACATCACCCGCCCATTCATTTCAATACGTTCACAAGGTCGTTGGATTAGATAAGTTCAAGAAATAATAGTAAATATTATGAGATGATAATATGAGTGTAAAGGAACCTGAAAATGCTGAAAAGATTGAAAGCCAATTAAAGGAACCAGGTTCTGGAATTCAGTTTGATTATTGGGACCCAGAGGATGAAGAGTTTTGGGAAAAGCACGGGGAGAAAATAGCAACACGAAATTTGTGGATATCCATACCAAATTTGTTTTTAGGATTTGCTATTTGGATGGTATGGGGAGTAATTATCACAAAAATCCAGGGAATTCATGATGTTGACCCATCCCTATACTCATTCGATGGATGGGGTGGATTATTGGGGGATGAATACAAGGCCCTTCTATACATACTCCCTGGTGTGGCTGGACTTGCTGGTGCGACTTTTCGTATCACTAATTCCTTCATGATAGAAATATCCGGAGGACGAAATGTTATTGCTGCCACAACACTGTTGCTGATGCTACCAATGATTGGAGCAGGGATCGCTTTAAAAGACCCTAACGTTTCTTTCACGGTGTTAATCGTTTATGCATTAATGTCCGGAGTAGGAGGGGGAGCATTCGCTTCCTCGATGTCTAATATTTCCTTTTTCTATCCACGAAAGATGCAAGGCCTTTCACTTGGCCTCAATGCAGGGATTGGAAATTTAGGTGTTAGTGCAATGCAGTTTACGGTTCCAATAGTAATGGGGTTCACCCTTTTCGGCGGGATGTCCGGAGCGGCAGCAGGTGGTTTTTATGTAGCCAATGCCGCATTATTGTGGGTGCCTTTATGCGCCTTTTTCATGATTGCCGCATGGCTATGGATGAACAATATGCCAGAGCATGACGTAGCAAACACACCAAATGCGCTGAAAAAATATTTTTGGCTTGAAGCAATTGGCTATGTTGCTGCCGGTGTTGGTGTTTTAGTATTGCTTGCCACGCGCAATAGTGACATTTTTGATTCATCCTTCATGGGTATTGTGAAAATTATTATCATGGTCCTAGTTTCTGTGGTAACCACACTCGCCCTAATGCGATATGCCACACCTAGTGCGGTAAAGGAGAGTCTTTTGGACCAATGGAAAATATTTGGAGAGAAGCATAATTGGGTGATGACATGGTTATACATTATGACCTTTGGTTCATTCATTGGTTTTGCTGCTGTTTTCCCCAAACTCATCCTTGATGTATTCGGATATCTCCCTAATGGTGACCCAAACCCTTGGTATGTTGATCAAGCACTTACTTTTGGGTTCCTCGGGCCTTTGGTAGGTGCGGCATTACGCCCACCTGGTGGCTGGATGGCCGATAAGTGGGGCGGAGCTAGAGTAACTCATTGGGCAACTGTGGTGATGATTATTGCTACTGTTTGTGTAGGACTAATTATCGTAAAGGCAAAGGCATCTGAAACTCCAGAAGATCACTTCGTTTCATTTATGATTCTGTTCATGATTCTGTTTACTACAACTGGTATAGGAAATGGTTCAACATTCCGAATGATTGCTATTATTTTCCCTCGTAAACAGGTTGGCCCAGTACTGGGGTGGACATCTTCTATCGCAGCATATGGGGCATTTATCATTCCTGCAGTATTCGCTGTTTCAATTGCTGCTAAAGTTCCAGAATATGCGATGTATGGTTTTGCCGCTTACTATGTATCTTGTCTTGGAGTAAACTGGTGGTATTACGCCCGAAAGGGTGCAGAAATTTCATGCTAGTAGCAATTTGATAGAGGGCTTAAGAAATCTTGATTCACATCATACATGTCAATCAAAACGGTTTAATGAAAAATGCTGGAGCGACCACTATGGCTGATACCAATGATGCCGGCCTTCGGGCCTTTTTTTCAAAAGACCATAGCCGACTTGATAGTATTTTCAATAAGTGCAGAAAAAATGGTTATTCTAATTCAATTGATTTATTGAAAGAATTTGCAACAGGGCTTATTCAACACATTATTTGGGAAGAAGAATACCTTTTCCCAGTATTTGAACAAGTAACTGGAATGACCCAAGAAGGCCCGACTGTAATAATGAGGCAGGAGCACCACACCATTCAAGAATTACTTTACGATTTACTAACCTTAGCCGAAAAGGGCGATGTAGACCCGACTTTACCTGCTGCACTCGAGGGAATATTACTACAACACAATCAAGCAGAAGAGAGTGTCCTATACGAGGCAGTGGATAGCATGGTTACTCCCGAAAGCCAAACCGAATTAATCAACCTACTCAATTCATCTGCACCAATTGATTTGCAGAAATGGCTTGCTGGAGTTGAAGAAGTTCCTGAAGTTATTCAAGAAGAAACTCATGATGATGATTGCGAAACCTGTCATATTGAAAATAAGAAAGAAGATAGCCCTATTAGTTTCCATTGAAGAAGGTAATATTGATGACATTTGATCTTCGTGAAAAGACAGAATCTAGCGCTTCCTTTTTACTTCGTATCAAAGAATTTATTGGCCAATTTGGTTTTGATGCTGATTCTACTTTAGCATGTATTTCTATTTGTCGTGATGAACTTTGTCAGCCTTTTGTTTCACAATTGAAAAATGAATGGG
Source organism: Methanobacteriota archaeon (assembly GCA_018649825.1). Lineage (GTDB taxonomy): Archaea > Thermoplasmatota > Poseidoniia > Poseidoniales > Poseidoniaceae > PSPT01. The sequence goes on along the minus strand of JABIHC010000168.1, from coordinate 11,533 downwards.
GAGAGGCTTTTGATTTGTCTGGGCTTGCAGGATTGCCTTTTGCTGGAGTAACAGGACTTACTGCCGCAAGCCACCATGCACCAGTTGTAAATGGAAAAAGACGAATATTACTTGTCGGCTTGGCTCACATGGGTCTTGCAAATGATGGGACTTTTGGCGATGTATTTCGCCCCGGATTGAATAATACTAGCAGAGCCTGTGGAGCATTAGATTTGCTTTCAAATGAAGTTGAAAATACGAATCTATCTGAGGCGCCCGAACCAGCTCATAATGACATAGAATATGGCTGGGTAAGAAAAAAATTATGGCACATTGCCACACCAAACCTCTATGAAACAACTCAAAAAACACAAGAAATTATTCACAAGGAGTTAATTTCATTAGCCGAGAGCGTCCTTGGAAATAATGATGATGATTATGCAATATTTACCGGCATCCTATTGCATACAGAAGATGGAAATCATGTTGTTGAGTATAAATCATCTCATATTGTAATTGACAATAATGTGGTGAATTCTGCAGTTTAACAGTAATAGTAATTGCATCTAATTATCAATGAATTTGATGAGACTTACATAAACGGTGTAAACATTATTAGTAATACGAAATACACGAATACCATGGAAAGTGGGAACATTCCAACCTATGTGGGGGTTGAGGCCACCAAAAGTAGGGCGAATCGAGCTTTGACTTTGAGTACTGTTGCATTCACTCTAAATTTTGCCTGCTGGATGCTGTACGGCGTTCTAATTACCTTTCTTGTATTAAATCGTGCATATGATTGGGATAATTCACAAATAGGTTGGTTAATTGGAATTCCTATTCTGACTGGGGCAATTTTCCGATTACCCGTTGGTCTGTTAACCGACATTCACGGTGGAAGGAAAATGTTCACAATTGTGATGCTTATTGCAGCGATTCCAATGTTTTTGGTCAGTAAAGCAGATTCTTTCTGGGGCTTCTTTTTCGCAGGACTCGGATTTGGATTATGCGGTTCAACTTTTGCAGTAGGAATTGCCTATACATCTGTCTGGTTTGAAAAGAAATGGCAGGGCACTGCTCTTGGTATTTTAGGGGCCGGTAATGCCGGTGCAGCAATTACTTCTATTCTCGCCCCCATTCTATTGAATAATTTTACAGACAATGGTGCAAATATCGAGGGGTGGAGATTACTTCCCCAATTATATGCAGCAGTATTAGTATTAATGGCAATTATTTTCTGGGTTGGCACATTTGAACGCAAAGTTAAGCAAGAAAAAACTCTTTCACTCCAAGAGAGATTGTCTCCACTAAAAGATGTTAGAGTTTGGAGATTTGGATTATACTATTTCCTTGTATTCGGTGGCTTCGTTGCTCTTGCGCAGTGGTTGGTACCTTACTATGTAAATGTCTATACCTTAAGCGTAGGAACTGCAGGTATGTTAACTGCAATTTTCAGTTTCCCATCGGGAGTCATTCGCGCATTCGGGGGGTGGTTCTCAGATAGAGCCGGAGCGCGCAAAGTGATGTATTGGGTACTTGGTGCATGTTTGATTTCTTCAATACTCCTCCTCCCTCCGCGCATGGAAATAACCTCTGCTGGAGAAGGTGTCCTAGCTCAAAGAGCAGGAACAGTAATTGAAGTAGATGAAATAAATTACACCATTACTGTCTTAGATCCTGCTGGCGAAGAAACAATTTACAACTATTTAGGAATTGAAGAGGGATCCTCTTCACTAAATGAAGACGATATGGCAGTGATTCCAACAGTTGATACTTGGCAGGAACCGGTGGTTGAAGTAAATGATGAAATAGAAAGAAAACAGTTGCTTGCTAAAGGAATATCTCTCATTACATTCCAAGCAAATATTTGGATTTTCACATTCTTTGTCTTTGTATTAGGTATGGCAATGGGTATAGGTAAAGCAGCAGTTTACAAGCACATTCCTGTCTATTACCCTAATGATGTTGGAGTTGTAGGGGGAATTGTTGGTGTGCTTGGTGGCTTGGGCGGATTTATCCTCCCTGTTGTATTTGGCTATCTATTGAAATGGACTGGGCTTTGGACTATGACGTGGTTATTATTTGCAGTCATTACATTTGCTTGTTTAATTTGGATGCACCTTGTTATCAAGAGGATGACGAATCGAAGAGCGCCGGAAATATCAAGATTGATAGAAGATCCAGGTGGTTCCTTTTTACCCTCACTAAATATTCACTGCCCAAGTACTGGAACTGATTCTGAAATACATCTCCTTTTCGTTCCAGGCAACCCACCCTCAATGCGCGTAGAAAAATGTGCTACTTGGGGTCAAGACAATTGTCCACCAGAGTGTACAATGCAATGTATTACTGAACAAATCATTGACAAAAAATGAGAAATTAATTATTGCTAGGAGATAGTTTAGAAAGTTGTTTGTTTTGCATCATTTCTCGGATTAGATTGAGGACTTCGCTAGGTTCATCATTGTAATGAAGGAGGGTGCCAGGCATTTCCTCACCTTCACCGCCGATGAATACCTTTGGAACATCCTCATGTTTCCAACCTTCTAATAATATAATATCAACAGGTGTTACATAAGTAAGCATTCTAATCATCTCCTCAAGAGATAATTTGTGTCCCATGAATAATGCCGTTTCGACATATGAAGATAATATCACTGGGTCAGCACCTGCTTGACGATGCCTCCATGTGTCTTTGCCCTTAGTGTCAGCACTAACTTTGTGATGAGTTTGTTTTATCGTTGCAACTCGAAGTCCCATGTTTTTTAACATAGGAATTATTACTTCAAGAAGAGTTGTTTTTCCTGAATTGGAACGGCCATAAAATCCAAGAATAACTGGAGAACTTCTTCGAATTGGCTCAACGCTAGAATCAATATTATTAGTATTATTCATATAATCACATCCTTCGCAAGGAATTATTCATTGCAACTTCACCAATAACTCGGGTAAGGCGAGCAATTTCAGTTACTAATGTCCGTGCAACAGCCAATGTAGTAGCGACCTCAACATCAGTTGAAGCAGATATCAATGATTGAATAGGACCCTTTTTGCTTTGTTCAAGATCATATAGTTCCTGTAATGCCGAATCCGGAAGAATAACGGAGCCAGTAAAATACCCTTCTGCGGCAACTTCAATTAAGTTGCAAATATGATTAATCTTTTCATTCAAAGTTTTAATCAATTTTGGGCTGATTTCCCAAATTTTGTCACAATGATGGGTTAATTCTGCAATTGTTTCTACACGATCACAAATCTCTTCAAGAGATTTTGCAATTAACCTACTACCTACTGCTTCTTGAGAGGAATCAAACCCAAGGTCAACCATTAAATTACGGTCAGAAAGAGAAGTTAACAGAATACGGACAATCAAATAATAAAGCATATCTGATTGATCACCCATGGTATTTACTCGTCGATACAAACTCTCATCACCGGGTGATTCAAGCAAGCCGGGAATCATTCTAACAATCCGTGTGGTTGTAGAAACTAATTGGCGCAAATGCTCACTAAACAAAGTGGCCGTGGGCTCAAGATAATTATGTACTTTGAATACCCTATCGGTTTGCTCTACTACCAAAAAACCAGTTAGGCGACTAATGCAATTATTCAAAACTTCGAGTTGCTCAGTAGCAAAATCAGAATTTGTGCAAGTAAATTCAATATCAACCACTCCAACCACATAAGAACCAATCAACAAACGAGAAAGGTGCTCAGGAGGCGTATTGGAGCGAATTTCAAAATTCCTGCTAGAAGAATCATCTTTTGTATCCATGCTTGTTGAAATTAGCAAAGTATTTTCATCCGACTCGTGAATTTGCAAATCATCGCCAGGTGAAATATTATTTTTTACAACCCACTCAAATGGCAATGTGACGGCGGTGCTGCTCCGGCCCACGCGGTGTGCTTTGCGCCACTCCATAATACCCAAGGAGAATGCTTGCTCCCTATCAATAATCCCTCATATGTTCGGTTTAGGAATGATGATTTGTTTCTGCTTTAAAGCGACATTGCTATTTGTGCTCAAACTAATGATTGGAAATAATAAGTATGGAGTGTAGAATTATTGGAATATCAATACTACATGTTCGGGAAAATAAGGATGCAAAGGCCCTTCTACGCAAGTGTATGAAGGGCGTGCATATTGGGTCGCCCTCAACAAAAAACCTTGAAAAAGATCTTCTTTCGCTAAGTGCCGAGGCAAGAATTAAAAAAATTCTAACCCTCTATCACCCAAAAGTATCTCTAGCATGTAGTTTTAGTAAAGAGGATCTGCTTATTGCTGATATGATATTAAATATCAACCCAGAGGCAAGGATTTTTGCAATTGATACACTGAAATTACCAAAGGAAACCCTTGAATGCGCCGAGGATTTTTCAATACACAGTAATTGTACAATAGAGTGGTATAAACCTACTACGGGGGAAGTTGAACAACTTGTAAAAGAATGGGGTGAAGATACTTATCGGGATAGCATAGAGGCAAGAAAGGCTTGTTGTAATGCTCGTAAATTGCAACCATTATCAAGGGCCATAGAGGGCTTAGACATTTGGATTACTGGATTAAGGAGAGGGCAGGGGGATACTAGAACAACACTTAGCGTATTTACACCTGCAAGTGGAAATGATTTGGCCAAATTAAATCCATTATTTGATTGGACTATAGAAGAAGTTGATGCTGAAATCAAGAAACGCAATATTCCCATTAACACCCTATATGAATCTGGATACACTTCCATTGGTTGTGACCCTTGTACAAAGGCAGTAAGTTCTGGAGAAGGTATTCGTGATGGGCGTTGGTGGTGGGAGAATAGTGATACCAAAGAATGTGGACTTCACCAATAATGTTATGCAGAAAGATGGGGGATATTGATGTTATTAAATGTGAAAAATAATGCTGCATCAAGTGCTGAAACATTAGCGCGTCTCGAAGCAGAAGCAATTCACATTTTGCGTGAGATTGTTGCTCAAGCTGCTAATCCAGTCATACTATTTTCAGGTGGAAAGGATTCTATTTGCCTGCTTAGATTAATGCAAAAAGCATTTTGGCCTGCTCCATTTCCGGTTCCACTATTACATATTGATACTGGACATAATTTTGATGAAGTTATTGAATTTAGAGATAAAAGAGCAAAAGAATTGAATGCAAAACTATTTGTAAAAACTGTTGAAGAAGCAATTGAAAAGGGTATTGCCAAGCCAATCCCCGGAGTTATCAGCAGAAATAGACTACAATCACCAACCTTGCTTGCTGCACTTGCTGAAGGGATGTATGATGCAGCAATAGGGGGGGCGAGAAGGGATGAAGAAAAAGCAAGAGCAAAAGAAAGAATTTTTTCATTTAGAGACCGTTTTGGCCAATGGCAGCCTCGGAAACAACGCCCCGAATTATGGAATTTGTACAATGCACGAGTAAATTTGGGAGAAAATGTAAGAGTCTTTCCCTTAAGCAATTGGACCGAATTAGACATTTGGTCATATATTGAATCCGAAAAATTAGAAGTCCCATCAATATATTTTAGCCATCAAAGAGAGGTTTTCATGCGCTACGGACAATGGCTTCCAGTGAATGATATCGAGCCGAAACTTCCTCATGAAGAGTCAAAGATATTGCCCATAAGAGTTAGAACTATTGGAGATATTATCTGCACGGGATGCGTGGTTTCTGAAGCATCTTCGGTTTCACAAGTAATATCTGAAATTGCAAAATCTACCGTTACTGAACGAGAGAGTAGAGCAGATGACCTTGGTAGTGAAACCGCAATGGAAGATCGGAAAAAGGAGGGATATTTTTGAGTATTTTGCCATCCAATACAAAAAATTCAGAGGAGGAGATTATTCCAATGGTTGCTGATGAAGAAATCACAACTGATGCAGGACAAGGGGGTGAATTAGTTGACCATGGTTTGCTTCAATTCATTACTGCAGGAAGTGTAGATGATGGTAAAAGCACTCTCATCGGAAGGCTATTACTTGACTCTAAGGCCCTATTTCTTAATCAAATAAAACGCCTAGAAAATGGCGAAGATCTTGCTCATATTACCGATGGTTTAAGGGCTGAAAGAGAGCAAGGAATCACTATTGATGTAGCGAGAAGATTTTTTGCAACCGACAAGAGGAGATTCATCATTGCAGATTGTCCTGGGCACGTTCAATATACTAAGAATATGATTACAGGAGCATCAACTGCGGACTTAGCAGTATTACTCATTGATGCGAGATTTGGTATTACCGAGCAAACAAGAAGACACTCGTTTATCTGCTCTTTATTGAGAGTACCTAGCATAGTTTTCTGTATTAATAAAATGGATTTAGTAGATTATTCATCAGATCGATTCCTAGAGGTAACTGTGGCACTAAACGAATTAGCATCACATCTTAACTTCGCCAATACCCACATGATACCAATTTCAGCTCTTGAAGGAGACAATGTTGTCGATAAAGGAGAAAATATGCCCTGGTATGGGGGAGATACACTTCTTCATATTATTGAAAATGAAGCAATTGTTTACGAAAATGATACCAGTTGTCCAAGATTTCCAGTTCAAACAACAATCAAGCCAAACAATGATGGCGACCATAAAAGTAGGCGTTATGCTGGAACTATTAGCGGAGGGGCGTTTTGCAAAGGTATGGAAGTTATTGCCTTACCAAGTAAACAATGTACAACAATTAACTCAATTCACACCTTTGAAAATGAAATTACAAGTGCAAATGCAGGGACGGCAGTAAGTATTTCGCTTAGTGATGCAATTGACTGCGGCAGAGGTAGTACCATTTCTCCACAAAATAAGCAACCATTATTGGCCACAAAGGCCCAAGGTATGGTGTTTTGGATGACTGAAGATAGCATGAAAAAAGGCAAAATCTTTGATTTCATTCATGCAGGAGCACAAGGAAAATGTATTGTTTCTTCTGTTGATGAAGTCATTAATCTTAGCAACTTAAATATTGATATTGAAGTGGATAAACTTCAGTTAAATGACCTTGGAAAAGCCAGTTTTGAATTTACTAATCCTATTGCCCTCGACACTTTTGAAAATAACAAAACAACTGGACGCCTAATACTTATTGATCCAGCGACAAATGATACTGTCGCTTCGCTAATAATCACTAATATTGAGTGATTATTCAACTACATCCAGTAGTTGCACCGCAACTAACACACCTTTCACAAGTTCCATTTCTAACAAGTGTAAAACCATGGCATTCCGGACATGGGTTTCCAGTAAAACCTTCTTTTCGTGCACTGTCTGCCTTGGATTCTTCTGTTGAAGTTTGGGGTATGCTATCGAGTCGCATTTGAACACCTCTACTTTCAGGAATCTTGACTCCCAAATCTGATTGATCAGGTAATCTAATACTATCTGATTCTAAATCTTCGGGGAGAACATGGGCAAGATCTCGGCGTCCGAGATAATTTATTGCCAAATCGCGGAAAATATAGTCGACGATACTCGTAGCCATTTTTATTCGGTCATTTCCAACAACTGGTCCATTTGGCTCGAAACGAGTAAATACAAAGGCATCAACAAATTCTTCCAAGGGAACTCCATATTGAAGGCCAAGGCTTACTGCTACGGCAAAACTATTCATCACAGAACGGAATGCAGCACCTTCTTTATGTAAATCAATAAAAATTTCTCCCACTTTGCCATCTGCATATTCACCAGTATGCAGGTAAATGTTGTGTCCGCCAACCTTGGCTTTTTGAGTATATCCTGTCCTTCTTGGAGGTAGTTTCATACGCTCTGCAATATAAGAATTCAATCGTTGCTTTGTTCTTGCTGGTGCAGGAGATGCTTGAGTTAATGCAGTATTCAGGGGCTGGGATAATTTACTTCCATCGCGATAAACTGCACATGCTTTAACCATTGATTTCCAAGACAATTTGTATGCGTCACTAATGTCCTGAGGGGATGCATTAGAAGGCATGTTGATAGTTTTTGAAATGGCTCCCGAAATGAAAGGTTGGATGGCGGCCATCATACTCACGTGCGAGGACCATTTCAATGAGCGTGTTCCTTCACCAACTGGTGTTGCACAATCAAAAACAGATAGATGTTCTGCACTAATCAATTCACAACCTTCTACTGTTCCCTTTTCCATTACATACTCTTGAATTTGCTCGGCGACTTCAATTGAATACCCCAATTTCAATAATGCAGATGGCACTGCAGTATTTACTATTTTCATACTTCCGCCGCCGGCGAGCGATTTGTATTTTACTAATGCGTAATCGGGTTCAAGTCCAGTTGTATCACAATCCATTAATAATCCAATAGTTCCAGTTGGGGCGATACAGGTAACTTGTGCATTTCTAACTCCATAATCCTCAGCGCCCATTACTGTGGCATCCCACATCACCCTGCTCCTTTCAACTAAATTTTGAGGTGCTAATTGCCAATCTATTTCTACTGGGGTGACACTCAATCCTTCGTATTCTTCAGAGCTAGTCACATTTCCTGCTCGGCGATGATTACGTAATACGCGATTTACTGCTTCCTTATTCAATTCATACTTTGGGAAAGGATGGAGATGCTTAGCTAATTCAACACTTGTTGCCCAAGAGGTTGCACCGATTAATGAGGTAATGGCTGCGGCAAATGCCCTTGCACGTGGATCATCGTATGAAATCCCTTGACGCATTAACAAGGAGCCTATGTTTGCATGTCCAAGGCCAAGTGTTCTGTGTTCCCATGAACGAATTGCTATTTCTTCGGAAGGGAATTGTGCCATACTCACACTAATGTCAAGAACAACGGTCAGCATCCGAGTTGCCCTTTCAATTGCATCATGGTCAATATTGCCATTATCATCCATAAATGAAACTAAATTTAGGCTAGCAAGATTACATGCCGTATCATCAATAAACATATATTCTGAACATGGATTACTTCCCTTTATTTCTCCTGATTCAGGACAAGTATGCCAATCATTAATGGTGTCATGGAATTGAACACCAGGGTCTGCACAAGACCAAGCTGCTTCGGAAATATCATCCCATAACTTTGTTGAACTTATCTCTTTAGAAGGTTGCTCTTCTTCGGAAAAACCGGCCCGCGGCCTGAGTTTCCATGCTTTATCTTCCTCTACAGCGTCCATGAAATTATTACTTAGGCGAACAGAATTATTGCTATTTTGTCCACTAACTGTTGAATATGCCTCTCCTTGCCAATCTGTATCAAACATTTCGACATCTTCTGGCGAGAATTTACCTTTACCGTGTAATACCCTTTGTAATAATCCAGCAGGCACACCTTCTTCAAGTGAATTCTGAACAATTTCTGCAATAATGGGCGATGATTTTGCTTTTTCGCCCTTGGATAATGAATTATTTAATTCCAACAAGCATCGCTTGATTGTTGTACTTCCTGCAACCAATGAGGCAACCTTTTCTTCCTCTACCTTTTTCCAATTAACAAAAGATTCAATGTCTGGGTGGTCAACATCCAAAATAACCATTTTCGCAGCTCGCCGAGTTGTTCCTCCGCTTCTTATTGCGCCTGCAGCTCTATCACCAACCTGCAAAAATGACATGAGACCTGAACTTTGTCCTCCTCCAGAGAGTAATTCCCCCTTGCCTCGAATTTGTGAATAATTACTTCCAGTCCCAGATCCGTACTTGAACAACCGAGCCTCGCGACGCCAAAGATCCATAATCCCTCCATCGCCGACCAAATCATCCTTTACTGATAGAATGAAACAAGCATGAGGCTGAGGGTGCTCATAAGCATTTGATGAAAGATGAGAGTTTCCTCCTTCGTCAACCCAATAATGCCCACCTGCGGGCCCTTCTAATCCATATGCCCAATGCAAACCGGTATTGAACCATTGAGGACTATTTGGTGCCATCATTTGATTGAGCAACATATAACTCAATTCATCATGAAAAACAAGTGCATCCGTTTCAGAAGCAAAATAATTCCCCTTCCATCCCCAAAATGTCCAAGCGCCAACGAGTCTTCTAATGACATCCTCAACATCATTTTCACCGCGAATCCTTCCCCCCTCTGGTAATTCGTCCAATGCCTCCTCATCGGGTTGGCTCGGCCACAACCAAACTGGCATATCATCGGTTTCTATTCTTTTTAGACATGTTGCAATCCCGCGCTTTCGCATATATTTCCTAACAACAATACGCCCTGCTATTTCAGACCAGTTTTTAGGGATGCGAAATTCCAATACTGGTGAGCCCGCTTCTTCCTCAAAAGACATCTCTCTTATTTCCCATTCAATCTGAGAAAACGGATCAATTCCTTCTGTTGTGTGTAAGCGTTTGAAATCAAGTCCAATACATCCTTCGGTGTTGAATACAATTTCCTTATCACTGGTTGATGCCATCATATTCTCGCCTCACGGGACTTAATAGAGACAGAAAGAAGCCTATAAAAAAATACCCGAACATGATGGGTAAAGTTATGATTCCAATATGAAATCTGTATTGTCGAGGCGGCCAATAATTGCGCCGTTTTTTCCCAACCCCGAATACAATTATTTAGTTAATTAAATAATATATTTTAACCATTATAAAAGTTTCAAAAACGTCTAATTTGTAAACAATAACTTTACTTGAAAAACTATAACAACACAATTTCAAATGTCAAAAATCTTTTATTATTCTTCAACAATAACTCTGTCAATTCCAGCCATGTCCTGAAGACGATTCCAAAAGGCAAGGCGATCATCCTCAGAACGTAGTAATATTTCAGAAGGAGTTCCTTCTTTGTCAAATTGTTTTCTAAAGCGCCCCTCTGTCACAGCAAAATCACGGAACTTCACATCTTCCCATTCACCATTTTCATCCTTTACTCGGTGCCAATCTCGTTTCATGCTTGGATTACCACGAAGATCCCAACGGTCTTGATAACGAGGGCCTTTGCTTGGATCATGAATGAAAATTGGCCAAGCCCGAGTTTTTAGTGCTAATTTGGCTTGTGCATATGCTGCATTATCTGCGACCCCATGCTCAGGCTGACAGGTCGTATATACCGAAACCACTGCCGGACCGGGATGAGCATTTGCTTCACGGATTGCTCGATAGAAATGATTAGGCAAACTGGTTACTGTTTGAGCAACATATACATTTGGATGCATAGCAGCAATGGCGCCTAGTTCTTTCCTAAATTCCTGTTTTCCTGAAACAGCCGAACCATGATTGAAAAACTTAGCATCTTGGCCCATATAAGATGCAGTAGAAGTTTGACCTCCTGTGTTTGAATAAGCCTGAGTATCTAATACTAATACCTTAATATTCATGCCACTAGAAAGCATACGCGACAATGCTCCAAAACCAATATCATACATTGCACCATCACCACCAATCACCCACAATTTCTTTTCTTGCCAGCCGATTTGGTCCCAACGAATTCTAACTCCCATCGCATCTGTTGGGCCATTTTCAAACAATGAATTTGTCCAAGGTAAATTCCAAGGGTTGTATGGATATGTACTGCCATAAACTGTTGAGCATCCGGTTGAATTGACGATTGCTACATTTTCTGCACCGTGGTCATAACCCAATACGCTGGCCATCATTCGCAATGCAGTT
>JABIHC010000078.1 GCA_018649825.1 Methanobacteriota archaeon | reverse complement strand
GGTCTTGTTGTTTTTGCTCATTTTTTTCACATCCTGGCACTTTTTCTCAAATTGTCATCGGATACTCTCTCTCATTTGTGGGGTGTGCCTTTCACCGAAAATGGCAGGACCCCTATAACCTACTTATACCGCGGCGAGGGGGGTAAGTGAAAAGCAAAACTGAAATGTATTGGAAACATACCAACTGAGGGCCATCGTGGCCGTCTGCAAACTGAAAGTGAAAGTTCACTATCCTTTCTCAGGACAATAGTTCGTATCCGAAATGGAACAAATTTGCTGAATATTGATAATTGAATATAGGATAATATGTGCGAATAGTTGGGTGTTTAGAAGCAACATATTTGGCATTATAATGCAGGTAGACACAAGCGGTTTCAAGGAGACATACTTCAAACAAACTGGTTTTTGAAACGATGGCAGTTAATCCAAAGCCTCAAACCGAACAGGTTGGTGCCCTGCGCCATGACAAGTCGAGTTATGGTCACCGGTGGCGCAGGATTCATCGGTTCGCATTTGATTGATTTACTTGTTGAAGCAGGTAATGAAGTCGTGATTTATGATAACTTTTCCAGTGGCCGACATGAATTTGTTGCAGATAATCTCAAGAATCCTGCAGTGAGCCTTGTGAAAGCAGACCTCCTTGATTTGAAGTCACTAGTGGTTGCAATGAAAGGGGTTGACCAAGTTTATCATTTGGCGGCTAATCCAGATATACGTCTTGGAACTGAAGTAACCGATACCGACCTAAAACAAGGCACGGTTGCTACATACAATGTGCTTGAGGCTATGCGTCTTGCCGGAACTAAAAAAATCGCTTTTGCTTCATCTTCTGTAGTATATGGCGAGGCTGCAGTAATGCCAACTCCTGAAGATTATGGACCTCTTTTCCCGATTAGCCTTTATGGTGCAAGCAAACTCGCAGGTGAGGCTCTAATTACCTCTTGGGTTGGAACTTTTGGCCTGCAAGCCTGGTTGTTTCGCTTCGCAAATATTGTCGGTGAGCGCGGAACACATGGTGTCATTTTTGATTTCATTCATAAGTTGAAAGCCGACCCTGCTCGCTTAGAGGTGCTTGGTGATGGGCACCAAGCCAAATCCTACATGGAAGTTCGCGATTGTGCACGGGCAATGGTTCACTTAGTTTCATCTCAAAATGAAGCCGTGAATTTCTTCAACTTGGGAAGTGGCGATGTTTGTAGCGTTGCCAGAATTGCCGAGGTAGTAGTAGAAGAAAGCGGATTCCCCGAAGTAAGCATCGAATACACAGGTGGAAGCCGCGGCTGGGCAGGCGATGTGGCGAAGGCATCTCTTGCAGTTGAAAAACTAAATGCGACTAATTTCGCAACTAACTTTGATAGTGAGGCGGCGGTGCGCCACACTGCAAGGGCACTTATTCAGGAGATTGGATTACATGAAATATGAGCAGAATACAATACGCAGAATGAGAACTGATGACTCCGCAGTAGGCCATATGGGCAGCCTATTTCAAGTAATAGGGATTTTCTTTATTGGCATGATGATTATTGCCTTTTCAACCGACCCAGTAAAATTGGGCATTGATAAGGGTGAATTGCCACCAACAATTCAAGGTGATGCACATCACTATGTTCCAGGTTCTGGAGGCGGCAACTGGGAGAAAAATTGGAATTTGCATGACCATTTTAACATGAGTTGGGATGCAGAGGAAGCGGATTCAGACAAGTGGTTTGTGATTGAATTCCTTGACACTGACTGCCCTTATTGCTGGACCGCAGGTGATTCACAATCACAAATATCTGAATACTGGGGAGACAAAATCACTCAAATTGGAGTCGTTGTGGCTTTGAACATTGACGGGCATTCTGGCTCCCGTGCAGAAATTGAAGCCTTCCAAGGAAAGTTAGACTTTGAGGGATGTAAGACCACATCTAACTGTAAAGATCGACCAGGAGAACCGCATAATTTCATTTATATTGATGACCTTGATGCTTCATCAATGGGCGATTGGAACCTTCGGGGAACTCCAAGTTGTTTCATCCTCCAACCCAACGGACTAGTTTATTTCGGACCAGGTCAAGGCACTTGTGACGATATTCCTGCCGCATTGAACGAATTGTTTCCAATTGGCCAAGGTGCGTGATTTGATGGAATGGATATTTATTTACTCGGCACTAATTCTCATCGGCGCATTGTTGGCAACTAGTTTAGGAGAGACAATCGCTAATGCACTCGGTGCTTCAGAGGAAAAATTGTCTTGGATGGCAAATGATAGAACCCGTAAACTCGGCGCTATGCAACTAATGCTATTAGGTGGTTTTATTGCGAGCATTGACCTATTTTGGATTCAAAATAAATACATGGAGTACAGTGGAATTACCGCAGCAAGTACTGCAATGGATATTTTTGGACTTAACTTTGACACCACGACCTTTGTTGGAGATTTGGAAAACAACAACTTTTTCGGTATCCCTTGGGGCTTTGGTGGAATGCTATTCTTTGTTATTATTGGCTGGTTCACTCTTTCTATTAAAGCAGAGCCGACGGCTACATGGGTTGACCTTTTTCTCAAACTAGGGGTTCTATCTACTGGATTTGGAGTCGCTGTTTCTTTGTATCTCGTATACATTCAAACATTTGTAATGGATGGAGTATACAGTCTAGAGGCAACAATAATTCAGTTGACTATATTCTCTTTACTATTGGCCTTTGCTTCACTGCAAAAAATGAAAAATGAAGGAACTTGGGTTGAGAAGAAATATGATTCAGATCCTCTTGATAAAAAACGCAAGCGACGTTCAGGTGGCTACATTGCGCCAACTATAGATAGCGAAGAATAACCTACATGCGACGAAGTCGCGCTGGCCCCGAGTACTTGACGATAGCCCTCGGATAGGCAATTGCGTAACGCCTATGGCTAGAAATGGAGGTGCAGGGAGTAAGCCCCTTTCTGTTACCCGCTTTCACGGTTAGCTACATTCAACTTAGCATCTTACCCGTCCCTCGGCGTGCCGCGTCAACAGGACTGTTTAGACTTGCTCCAGCGTGGGTGCTCGTTCCAGCAACAATAGGGCAATCTCGTCCTTTCGGATTCATCGTACACACCCCTTGTCGTTCGTTTCTGCTGCACTACCAAACCATCTCTGGCTTACGACTTATGTCGCCCGCTTGCACTTTAGAGAGGGGACTTTCCTCAGAGTCGAACTCTGTCAGTAGCCCTCCTACGCCTCCAAACACTGCAAGAAGGTCCCTCTTTTCAATCTAACCAAGATTATGATATGCGACTCAATACTGCTTGAAGGAAGAAAAGAGTTGTTCAATCAAACAAGTCATCTTCCATCCAAGTATTCTCTTTAGTACCACTTTGACGAAGTAGAGTCACTAAAACGACGAGGAGAAGGAGAGAAATTATTGCTCCAAGCCAAATATAAATTGAATCAATTCCAGCAACTGAACCCGTGAAAATGCTTTCTTCTGCGGGTTCAACGATTCTAATTGTTGGACCATTTGCTTCATTCTCTTCATCGGTTACCAAGTGAGCCTCAATCCATGCTGCACCTTCTCCTTCAAGAGTCCAATCAACATAGGTAGTATTGCTTGAATCTGCACCAATGGTCACATAACTTTGCTGCAATACAGTGCGTATTCCACCAGGTCGAACTTCCTCCACGATTAGTTCAACTGTTCCTTCAAGACGCCCGGTGTTGTGTACCTCAATGCTCACAGTCAACACCTCTCCTTCTGCTAAGTCTCCTAGTTTTGAATAACTAATATCTGCTCTTTCAAGAGACCATTCGGGAGACCTCTGTTCAATATCCCATGCACCAACTGGTACTGCCTCTGAATTGAGGAGGGAATCAAAGTCGTTTCCAGCCATATCTGCGCCAGTCACCCAAACAATCAATTCCAATGCTTCAAGATCAGCACCATCCTCAAGTGAGGAACCAATGTCAAGTAGCACTGCAAGCGGAATTGATTGCCCTGAGAGGCGGTTTTCAATTACATTTGGAGTCATTTGTCCCTCGGCAATAAAAGCAGAACCGGCCTCAGCACCACGGGCTTGAACACGCCAATGAATTTGTAATGTTTCTGGATTCAATTGTTCGAGTTCGCTGACTCTCAACTCAATTTGCAAAGAGTCCAAGTCGTTGATTGTCAATAATGCATTTGCTCGAGGCGAAAGAACATCATTCACCATAGGAGATTCACCATCAACTACTATCCACATTACTGGAGTAGAACGGTCGGTAAAATCCACCGAATTAAGTGGGAGGTTAGACATTTCCACATTGAAAGGATAAGCACCGGAAATCAAAGGCATGTCAATCTCCGCGCTAAAACCACCGTCTTGGGAAGTCACAATGTGCCTTACTCCGTCGATTAATAGGGCGACATCAAGGAGGGCTTGTGGATGAGTTCCATCTGTTGCCCAAACGACTTCACCACGTACTACTGCTTCTGCACCTGGCTGAACCCATGCTCCTTCGCTATTGGGGACTGCCCCCTCAATGTCAATTGAAAGACTTGAAGTATCAACCATCACATCTGGAGAATATCTCCAGCGCAACTCGGGAAGAGTTACCCATGAACCTTGACCTGCGCGGTCAAGGATAGTGATTGAAGGCTCACGCGAAAGGTAAGTGTCTGCAACTAAAGTCCATTGTATTTCAAATTCAATACGTAATTCCAAATCTTCACTGAAAGGAGTGGTGTCATTTTGAGCCGAACCCAAAACACAGGAGTTTATTGCCAAATCTGGGCTTGTTGTAGTACAACGGTTTGTAGGGCCATCCCATTCTATAGACAGGGTGTCTGTTTGCGAATTACTTGCCAATTGCAATGTTGCTGATGCGAGGTCTGAAAAACCATTTTGCTCTGTGAGTGGAACCACAATAGTGTATGCAACTTCGGGATGTAACCAAGGATGTGGCCCATCCTCAATCTCAATGTTTGTCATATCAAGGACTGGGGCAAAATCTCGGCGTACTTGATACATGAAGAGGTAATCTTCAGTAGTTGGGGAACCACCGCCAAATAACAAATTTCCAGCAGCATCTCCGCCATATAACCATCCTGCAACATTTGAACCATCAGGAGCATTGGTATCGTCATGAATAAAGGAATATTCACCTGTAGCGAGAGACATATCTTGAGGGAAAATAATGTTTGCTGGCCTATATTCATCACTACTTGGTAAACCATTGCCATCACTATCATCGAGCCATTCTTGCCAAATTTGCAAGTGAATGTCACTTGGTAATATTGGCCTATCAACTATTGTAAAAGTAAGTTTTTGGGCAATACTTGGCGCGAGGTGGTCATGACGCTCAATATTCATTGAGACTAACTCCGGAGAAAGTGAATCGGTTTGGAATGTTTTTGACATTGCCTGAACAAATCCAGTCCCACTTGAGCCATTATTTGATCCTCCACCAAGTATGGCTAACCTTATTTCCCAGACAACATATGCACCTGTAGCAGGAACTGTTGCACCAATTGTAGCGAGTCCTTGATCTACAACTCTTGTGCTATTGATGAGGTTGCCGTCTTGTAATAAATACACTTCAACATCATCAGTTCGCGGTGCCCATTGAGACCCTACATCTTCAAATCCAAGATCAATTTTCAATTCAACATCAGCATCTGGCTTGAGATATTGCTCATTGCTTGGCACAATATTGCCGATTTGATTTATCACCCACCAATCATTGATTACCGGATCATTTTCAACTCCCAAAGTTGAACCTCCACCAAATGTAAACCTCACTGGCACGCAATGAACTGAAGATTGAGTGACCATTTGGATCATAATGTCTAGGGAATCCTCATCATCCCAGTCTTGCATTAGTCTAAACCGCCACAGTGTTTTGAATTTATCACCTGTTTGGTTTAGGAACCCAGGGTCCTCTGCCCATTCAATCAAGTGTGAATCACCTCTTGAAACACAGTTTGCAGGGGGCTCACCCGTATTTGCAGGAGGGAGGAATATACTGCCAGTACACTCAAACGTCGCATAGTGGCCTATTGCAGCAATTGTTAACTCGACTCTATTGGCACCTTCGGAAGTATTGAATGTTGCAAATACTTCATTCCATTGATAGGAGGGAGTCACTGGCTGAGTTTCACTCAAATTGAGCAAATTCCCATAGCTATCTGGAGCACCACCATTTGATTGTTGAGAAACAATTTGTACATTATATCCCGCAGGTCCAGTGCTTTGGAAGGGAATGGGAATCCTCTTGCTACCAGGGAGGGTCCAAAGTTGCCCCAATTCGAGATTGATTTCTCTCAAAAGCGAGTGGCCATCTGTGGCATTCAAGATGACAGAGGGTGTGTACGGGGCGGCAAGACCGCGAAGCAAAATATCAGGGCCAGCATCAGCAGTGACTCGTATGTCAACTTGAGAAAAGGTCCAACCTTCGCCATTTACCATTGAAGGTGAACTGGATAGTGCAGAGTTGATTTGAGATACTTCGGCTTCACTAAAGACCACATCAGTTGAACCAATTAATGTACCAATAGTATGATTCAGTTCCTCAATTCCGTTAATGAATATTCCAATGTTGACACCAGTTGCGGCGAGACCGGTTGGGCATAATTGGAAAGAGAGGGAGTCGACACCTTGCCCAGGGAGCATAAAGCCAACTTGGTTAGTTGTTGCAGTTTGGTAAACCATTTTGGCTGAAAGGTAACCATTTCCTAAGCGATCTTGCCACCCCCACTGTCCAAGAGCAGGATCTGACATTGACCACTCATATCGACCATCATAGGCTACATCAATTCGTGGATTAGTCGGCATGCTGCCGATGGCAATATCGATTTCAACATCAACTAATTGCCAACTGCTTCCAGTCCCAACTATTTGGTAATCAACAGAAAAAATAGTCCCAGTACCTATTGTAAGAATGGTATTTGTTGCAACATCTGAGTAATTTTCTCCGTTAATCGATGCTTGAATTTTTGCACCACCGGACAAGCCAAAATTGTGACTGACGCGCGCAATAGGCGCAGCGGTTCGCAAAGTTGGAAGCATCACAGTTTCACTACCACTTCCTTGCACCGACTTGGCAGAAGATGACCAACTCGCAGTGCCGAGTTGCCAGCCAATATCAGCGGGATTAGATGTCAAAGTGTCGGCGTAGCGTCCTTGTAAATTGATACTATGAATTACTGGATGACCCCCACTTCCTGAAACCAAACTAATTTCTAAGCGCAAGGCGGTATGTGTTTGCCAATCGATGACGCCGAGGTCGGCGACTCTGTCAATTCTATCGACGAAACCAGCAATTGGAGAACTAGTAAAGGCGTCAATTAATGTCCACTCAAGAGATGCACCCGAAGGCACTGTCATGTCAAGCGACATCAAACCGTAAGGCCCCGGCATGCCTTGGAACCCTGACTGAGCCTGTGGCCCGAAGTCAGGAGAAGTCCAATTAGCCTCGCCAGAGGAAATACCGGAGCCAACAGGCATTACTGACACATCATCAACATTCCATCCAGTATAAGTGACTGACCCGTCAGTACGTCCCAATCCAAAACGAATTTGGAAGTTGGGATTTCCGTTAATATAACTTGAGATAGAACTTGTTACTTGGTAAAAAGTACCATCATTTACTGTTCCCGTACTTGAGAAAATCTGTGACCAACTACCCTGAGCATTCTTCACATGAACATAAGCATGGTCGTAGGAATAGTATTCAACTCCAAGTCGCTTCCAGTAGGATAATTCCCAACTACCAGAACAACTACTGCAATCCATTGAGGGTGAGGTTGCCCAATAAGTCGTGCTCATAGAATTAGGATAGTTTCCGTTGTAAGTATAAATTGCACCAGTACCTCCATGAACTCCATTTGTTGGACCGAGGGATGAATCATAGCCATGTGCCCATCCTCCACTTGCATCTAAAGTCCAACCCTGTGCAGAACCTTCAAAATCATATAGCCAGCCTTGAGGCAGAATTGTCAGTCCAGAATTGTTGTAATCCACATTATCAAAAACTGCGGCGGTGGTGTTGAATTCTGCTGCAGAATCCCAAATCATTGACTCAACACGAGGCAGCGGAGAGGGAGTGATATTGAGATTAATGGCACCTAGGGTGTGCCCTTCTGAAAGATCTACAGTCAACTGATTTGAAATGCCATCTGGGTATATTGGGATGTTTAATGATTCCCACTCACCAACGTTTGAGTAAGCAGGGTTCAATTCATCATCAAGTGATGGAGCATTCAAGGGCTGCGCTATCGGGACTAATATCGAGAGCAGGTAGGTCAAAAGCAGGGCCATGGAGGCCATCGAGGCATGATGGGTTCGCATAGCAATACCTACTGGGCGTCTAAGTACTATAATACATCGCTTCCTTCTCTAGAATAAATTATGCACAAAACGCACTGCTTCGCAGCATTCTCTAAAAACGCCGATTCTGATGATTATTCCCATTCTATTTCCAACCGGACTCACTCTGCCACCTTTTTGGCCTAAATTCAAGTGCTTTTTGAGAGGATAATGGTGAAAAGTATTGAAGGCCGTCATCCATACCCTTTGTACATGAGTGATGTTGAAGCGCAGAAGGAAGCCGCTGGAATTGCTGCTTGCGAGGTCGTCAAAACCGGAATGAATGTTGGCTTGGGTACCGGCTCAACAGTGAAGTACACGGTAATTGAATTGGGCCGGCGTATCGCAGAAGAAGGGCTAGAAATCATTGGTGTACCTACCAGCATTGCAACTGAAAAACTTGCACTTGAAGTAGGAATCCCTTTAGCCGACCTCGGAGATTTGCAAGGTTTGGATGTAGTAATTGACGGAACTGATGAATTTGATGGTGATTTTCAATTAATCAAGGGTGGTGGTGGAGCCCTACTTAGAGAAAAAATAGTCGCCCAAGCATCGGCCTCTATGATCGTTGTTGCTGATGGGAGAAAGAAAGTGAATACCTTAGGAGAATTCCCATTGCCCATTGAAATAACACCTTTTTCTTGGCTCGAAACCAAGCGACAGTTATCCATATTATTTGCCACTGAAGGTTTTATTGGCGACATTTCTCTGAGGAGAAAGAAAGAACTCGGAGATGTAACCTGTGACGGTGTTGAATTCCCAGCAAATGAAAGCGGTGGAGTATTTGTTACTGACAATGGAAATGTGATTTTGGATTGCCATTTTGGAGCGAGTATTGTTGACCCAATTGGACTTGAGACGGCAATTCTTTCAAAAGCCGGCGTTGCACAAGTAGGCCTGTTTAACAATATGTGTGATGCAGTATATTTGGCAGACCCAGCCGGAGTTCAAATTCTACGTAAAAACTGATTTAGGCCCTAAGTTCAACTTGAATGTGAAGCATTTGCGGCTATGTTTTCCTCCACATTTGAAGGCTTTACAAATGCTCAAAATAATATTCTAATGGAGGGTTCGCAGTGTTGCGAGGAAACGGGTCTGACGGGGTTCGAACCCGCGGCCACCTGGTTAAGAGCCAGGTGCTCTACCTGACTAAGCTACAGACCCAATCCCTGCGGTAAGCCTCTACCCTTTAGAAATAGCGGTTGCATTTTTACCTTGAATTGTATGCATTGATGACAGGAATAATTTGGTGCTTCGGAAATGCACTCTTGAGTCTCTGCCAGAACGCACTTCTATGCGATGAAAAATCGCCATTATGGAGTGACGCGGCGAGAATCTCGTGGGAACGGAATTACTTCTCGTATATGCTCAGCGCCTGAAAGCCAACTTATGACACGGTCAACACCAAGGCCGAAACCGCCGTGAGGAACACCTCCAAAGCGGCGGACATCGATGTAAAACTCATAGGCATCACGCGGAGTTCCTTCCTCATCAATTCGTCGCAAAATTTCCTCCTCAGACCAAGTGCGCTCGCCACCACCAATAATTTCCCCATAACCTTCCGGAGCGAGTAGATCGTGACATAACACATACTTTTCATCATCAGGGTCTACTCTGTGATAGAATGGTTTGGCGACCTTTGGATAGTGGGTAAGGAAGTGTGGTACATCAAAATCCTGAGTCAATATTTTCTCTTTGGAATAATCTAAATCTTGACCCCATTCAATATCAACACTCATGCCTTGTAAAGTCTCAACAGCCTCATCATAGCGCATTCTAGGGTAAGGGTTATCTGCATATCTGGCAATTAAATCCAAATCTCTTCCCAAACTTTCCAACTCGGGGGTGCGCTCATCAAGGAATGTTTGTGCAATGTGCCGGACGAGCCCTTCGCCATGTTCCATAATGTCACTATTTCCTGCCCATGCCATTTCCATTTCCGCATGCCAAAACTCGGTTAAGTGGCGACGAGTTCGTGATTTTTCTGCGCGGAAAGAAGGCGCTATTGTGTATAGTTTCTCAAGAGCAGGCATTGCTGCTTCAGCATATAATTGCCAAGATTGTGTTAGATAGACATCTTTGCGGCCGAAATATGGAACTTCAAACAAAGTACTTCCTCCTTCAACTGCACCAGCGACAAAACAAGGGGCTTGATATTCAATGAAATCAGAATCACGGAAGTAAGAATGTATGGCACCAAATGCACTACTTCGCAGTTTGAGCATGGTAGTCATCCTGCCGGTGCGAAGATACAAGTGCCGGTTATCCAATAGGAATTCGGTTTCTCCACCATCTGCATTCTCCATTGCAGATTGAGTGATTGGGAAAGGGTTTTCAGGGTTAACAGACCCGACAATTGTTGCACTTGAAACAACAATTTCATGACCACCTGGGGCCCGCTCATCAACATTAACGTGACCGTTAAGAATTACACTTGTCTCAATTAATGCACCTTTTAATCCTTCAAAAATCTCATCTCCAACTGTGTCGCGCTTAGCAACACACTGAATCGTACCTGTTGAATCTCGAAGGACAATAAAGCGGATTTTATTTGAACCGCGGGTACGATAAATCCAGCCCTTTAGTTCAACTTCTTGGTCGTCATACATACCCGACTGAACCTCACCAACCCAATGCGACTTCACCATGAAAGACTCTCCTAAGCCTTGCCAGCCAGCCTCCTCACTTGAAGGGTGTGGTTTTGCAATGAGGTATTTATGAGTTGAGTGTTTTCATGTCTGCATTGCCTGTTAACTAATACTTGTATGTTTTCTAAACCTATTTCTATTGACATCATTTGTCCAGTAAGGTCACTAGTTTTTTGCACCTGAGGTAATCTCATGAAAAAAATATCTTTAGCGAAGCACAATTATGTAAGGTTCTTGAGGAGAGGGGCCTAGCCAATGTCGTGGGAAGTAGCGAAACTTCTAAAGGCGGCCGAATCCGAATTGCAATTTATGCAATCGGAGGAAATGCTCTTTCTGATCCAAAGGGTGGAGATATTGAGGCTCAATCTCTTGCTCTTGCCAAGGTTCTCTCAGACATTGTGGATTTGCTTGAATCTGGTTATAGAGTCGTAGTCACACATGGAAATGGCCCGCAAGTTGGCGACCTATTGATGCTAGAAGAGAGGGCTACTTTAAATGAAAGTGAAGATACCTCTGCCAGCACATCTGTGCGCAAGCGGATTGGTTTGGATTCATGGGTTGCAGCAACACAGGGAATGATTGGCCACGAATTAGCACTCAATTTGGATTCAGTATTACAACGGCGGGCACGTCCTGAAAGAACTGCAGTTGTACTAACAAGGGTTGAGGTCAACCCCTCTGACCCAGCATTTGACTTTCCAACAAAACCCGTGGGTCCCATTCTTTCCGACAAAGCAGTAATGAGTGAGGATTGGGATATAGCAGCAACTGTTAATGGAGCACGGCGCGTAGTGGCCTCGCCTAAACCGATTTCAATATTGGATTCAGAATTAATTCACACCTTGGTACGTGAGGGAGCAGTCGTTTTTTGCGGCGGGGGTGGCGGCATTCCCGTTATTCGAAAGGAAAGCCATTGGGTTGGCGTACCTGCGGTCATTGATAAGGACCGATTGTCGGCCCTCTTAGCAATTGAATTGAATGCTGATTTGTTTGTAATCAGTACGGCAATAGATTCTCTACGAATCAACTTTGGTCAGCCAAACGAGGAAGTACTTACTCAACTATCTTGTCAGCAAGCCGAGGCCGGCGTGAGTTCGGGGGAATTTCCTGCCGGAAGCATGGGCCCGAAAGTTGAGGCTATGGCATGGGCGAAAATTTCCTTACCCGAATGTAAAGTGCTAATGTGCCAACCGGGTGATGCGATGAAGGCAGTTCGCGGCATCACGGGCACGACATTACAAAACTAATCTACTGGCCTCAGTATCCCGATGAATGTTTATCTTTGAGTATGGGGTTTTGGAGAACCTATCAAAAAGCCTTGGGTTTGGACTCTTAGACCTATTTTGTGCCGAGGTAATTGTGAATTGCATCGGCAACTAATGCGAGGTCTTTTTCCTCAATGATGAGATCGGAATGCTCAGCAGTTCGCTCATCCCACGGATTAAAATTGATTGCATATCCACTTTGAGTGAACATGGCAATATCTCCTGGTGAATCGCCAATTGAAACCGTCCTCTCATATGATACACCCAATCGACGCTGCAGCATTTGTACGATTGCGTTTTTTCCTCCCATTTGCACTTGGTAGCGCCCAGTAGTTGGTATGCTACCATCGGGATTTGACAACCATCCATTTGTGAAAACATGCAGACGAGTATCCATCCCCCCGGCAAGGTCTCTTGAGTTGTGCGGATCTATTCCACCCCAACGCTTTTGCCATTTTGAATTGGAAGGGAAAGCACAAGATATTTGTCTAGCGGTCTGTTGCATCCCACCCGAAATAATTGCCACCTCCAAATCGGCATCCAACAAGGAGTCAATACATTCCCTCCAACCCTTCATTAGTGGGGCATCTTCAATCCAGCCTCGCAAATGTTCGTCGCGCAATTCTTCTCCAAGCATTTTCATGCAACCATCCTTTATCAGAGCCAAATCAAGGATTATCCAATCCCATTCATTCAACTTGCCAGAATTATATAGAGCGAAGGCTTCATCGTTATTTACGCCTAATTTATCATAAATCCATTGCCAGTTTGACAAGTGGTCAATCAGAACACGATCCATGTCAAAACAAACTAAACCCTGAGCCAAAAAATTCACTCCTTTGGCCATTCTTGGTGTTGAAGTTGAACCTGTTTTACTTGTTTGCCAAGAATGTATAATATTATCGCAATCATCATCGCCAACAATCCGACAATTGTAACGACAAAGGTGGCCAAGGCAACCCCTAAACTGACTGAATTTATTTCTTCAAATGATGAAATAACATCCCGCGACAAGAGGTAACCTACGGTAAAAAGAACTATCCCTGGCACACCAAAAGAAATCAGAGGATGGCGGCTTTCTATCATCCAATAAAATAGTTGAGCGAAGCGTGATGCGGTTGCGAGGCTCTCTCTTTGATTTAGCACTACACTTGTATTCTTCCTAACCACGCGTACGAGTAATTCTTTGGGTAATTCCATAGGAAGGTCGTGTGGGCCGGCGGCAGCCAATGCTGCTATCCCAGCAGGAGATGCAGATAATGTATGGAAAATAGCGTCAGCATATGCTAGGGGCTCAGAAGCAATTGAATCTTCTTCCTTTGGATTGGATTTGAAGACTAACAATACATCAGTTAATCCACGTGCTTGATTCACCCCTACTGGCAAATCGCGTAACTTCCACTCAAAGTCTAAATTTACCACAAGTGTATTGCCATCAAATTCGTCTTCATCAAGAACTACTGCTACTTCAGGAAGACATGAATCAGGGTGCATCTCATGAACTTTTACCCCTTCTTCAACGGCCAATTGTTTTGACTCATCCTTACTCTCAAAATCAAAGATGTGAATGTTGTCAGAAAAATCTCTTGCCCGAGCAATTGCACTAACAATACGTAGGTCTTGGTCTTTGACAACAAAGGCAATCCGAACTGCCCGCATGCACTCCTGTCATACCTCGTCTTTGTCAAGCCTTCGCAGGGACAAGGCCAAAGCGGAAGGATTGCCGCCCCCTCATTATGCACCATGGCTGGGCGGTAGGCGTCATCATACCTGCCCGTGATGAGGCTAAGCATATTGCTTCACTTATAATGCAAATACCGCAATGGGTTGATGCAATAATTTGTGTTGATGATGAATCAACCGATAATACAAGAGAAGTGGCAATGAAAGCAGCAGCGAGTAAAAGGGACGGCGGATGGGATGGCCTTTTTCACTGCATCAATAATTCCTCTTTGGAGGGCGCAAAGGGCAACAAAATGCGCACCGGAGTAGGTGCTTCAATTGATAACGGGCAACAAAAACTTCTTGAATTAGCCGAGGGAAATAAATGGACAGATGGCCCTTGGTTAACTGTGATAATGGATGGAGATGGGCAAATGAATCCCTTAGACCTACCCGGACTTGTGGCACCGATCATCAGGAATGAGGCTGAAATGGCCAAGGGAAATCGCAAGGCTGGACCACAGGGATTTGGGAAAATGCCCTTGCGAAGAAGGATGGGGACAGTATTTCTCAAACACCTAACTAATTTGGCAAGTGGAAGAAAATTAGAAGACCCACAATGCGGCTACGTAGCGTTAAGTCATGCGGCGATAAAAGAATGGGATTTTAACAAAGAGTGGGATGGATATGGTTATCCAAACCACCGTATCCTAATGTCTAGTGATAAATTGTGGAGAATTGCAGAAATTCCAGTTAGTTCTATTTACGAAGGGCAAAAGTCAGGCATAAAGATCTGGCGATTTTTACCAAAAGTAGCCTGCCTTCTGTGGTCCGGCTTGATGAAAAGAGGTAGTCAATGGTACATTTGGCAACCTTTGCAAAAATTAACTCAAAGGTCGAAAGAAGGAGAAGGGCAATTAGAGACAAAGAAGCCTTATTATCCAATCCAAGGAATGAAGGCCATTATTCTTTCAACAGCATTTTTTGCTGGATGGATTTCATTGGGAGTTGGCGGCGTTTTCTTTTGCCGAGGAGATTCTGAAAACTTGCTACTTTTTCCTATTCTAAGCATCATGGCTTTTTGGTTTGCCCGCCTTGCCGATAAGATTTTCATTGAACAAAAACTCTTACAACGGCATATAGAGCGCAATGATAAATGAAAAATATACTCTACGCTCAACCCAAGTATGTAGGTGGATGGATGATTGAAGGAAGCCACATATAATTTGGGAATGTTGAAGGGTTGAGTCAGCCTGCAAAGCGATATGTGGAGAGGGAGTAAAGAAACTCTCTTGGCCTACAAAGGCGACCTCAGCAATAATAGCCAGAAGGCTCTTTGGGCAACCAGTCTAACCTTATTGGCAATTTTCTCCTTCTATGACTTGCAAATCGCACAGGCAATCAACCAACCTGAAAGTGGATTCGGCAATTTTCTCGCTGACTTCGGACTTATTCTTGGACACATCCTAATTATCTGTGCAGCAATCATTTATTCCTTTCAAAATACAAAAAACGCAAAGATATTTGCAACCCTAATTTTGCTCTTTGAAGCATATTTAGTAAATGTGGAGTATGGGGCTATTGGCGGCACTGCAACTATTATTTTGTCCTTCCTTATAGCGAAGTTCTTTTTTCTGGCAAATCCACAATTGACTCATCCAAAAATAAAAACTGGCGCCAAATATTTATGCATCTCAGCTTTAGTGTATCCATTTATTTTGGTGCATTCCCTTAAGGCAGTTTGGGGGCGCATCAGATTTAGAAACCTCTCAACCGACTATTCGGAATTCACGAGGTGGTTTGAACCACAGGGAATTACTGGTGGGCATTCTTTTCCATCAGGACATACTTCAATGGGGGTAATGGCTTGTTATGTAATACTATTACTTCCTAAAAAATACCACGCTACTGCTCTTCTGCTGACTGTTCCTTGGGCTTTGGCCGTTGGCGCATCACGAATGATAATTGGTGCACATTACGCAAGTGATGTGACTTTTTCATTGTTAATTGGCTTCAGCATCTTGTTGTTTCTAAATCGAAAACTCAACCAAACCGTATGAGGACAAGGGAAGACACAATACATTTGCATCAAACAATAATGAGTGGTTGTCTGCGAATCATCCAACATTTGCAACAGTTGGAGTCTGGTCAGCGTAAAGGAATTCAAGATACGCAGCCCACATGACAAATTCAATACTATTCTCTAATTCCTCTTGGCCTCCAACCATTTGCACCATGTTGTCAAGTGTGTCTGAGGGACTATGATAGGCATCGTAATCAGCATCATATGCGCCAAGATGGAAAATTGTCTGGGCACCGAGATTCCTAAAAGTAACATGGTCTGAACGACCAAAAGTGTCCTCGTGAACGTCAAGAGTCAAATTCTCATGCTCGTCCCAGTGCTGGTCACAACCAGCGCCATATGTGCCATCAATAGTCAAGTTTTTTGGCGCCTGAAGGATATCAAAATGTATGTATTCCATAACTCCTGTAATCGGTTGTTCAACCACCTCTGGGTCTTCATCTGGCCCACTCCAAGCATGGTAGGGGTAAGGCTCACCTGACGGTTTGAGAGCCGGCCAAGAAACACCCATCATATCCATATTAATGTAAAAACGCAATTCTTTATCGTGTGGTAAGCAATAATCACAATCATTAGTTGCAAAAGCCGAAGAACCTCGCAAGCCCTCTTCTTCTGACGACCAAAGGCCGAGGAAAGTGTCGCATTCTACTTCCATGTTGACTAATTCGCGTGCGAAAAGCATCATTGAAACAGTTCCTGCAGTGTTATCGTATGCGCCCTCGTATGTACCCCCTCCTGGTGGGCCTCCAGGTGGAGCGATGTCCATGTGTGCGCCCATGCCCTGCACGCACTCGCTAGAGCGTCCGCGCTTCCAAGCGATGATATTAACCGATTCGGGTTGGGTTGGATTTAGATGATCGATGACGCGTAAAATATGAGTTTCATAGCCAAGACCTTCAAAGTGCCCTTGGAAAAAAGATACCGCCCTTTCAAATGCTGGATTTGGCGTTCCCATCCATCTGTTAATATAGCCACCACATTCAGTTGAATCACTGCATACACTTGTGATGAATTCCATTTTGTCAAACCAATCTTTACCAGAAATTATTGGGTCACCAGCAACTATTTCCAATTTCATAGATTTGTCATTTACTTCAATGCTGACATTTCCAGTTGTAGTTGGTGGGACCATTATTTGCCCGTGGACATCTGTTCCATTAGCCACTATTTGACCCGATGGAAGAACACTGCCATTGATGATTAGAACTATTGTTGAAGGAACTTTTATGGTTATATCACCACGCATAATGAAATCATGAGTTTCCCCACTGCGCAAGGGGTTCTCACCTACAGGAGATTGTTCAATTTCAAACTCAAACTGCTTCAAAGTGCTTGAATCCTCACTACCAAAGCAGCCGGATAATGGGGCGCTTAGCATTATCAATACAAAGAAGACCGGGGCGATAAAGCGCTGGTTCAAAGCAGAGTGCATGATGTGGGCCTTTAGCCTCTGTGTAATGACTCTTTGCAAACAGAGTGTAATGAAGGATTCAGGTAATCTGGTGGGTCCGTCCGGATTTGAACCGGAGTC
>JABIHC010000149.1 GCA_018649825.1 Methanobacteriota archaeon | reverse complement strand
TTCAATTCGGCTTCAACTTCAACCGCAACTTGACCTCGCGCACGAGCTTGTGCCTGAGAATATTCAACTTCAATTCGCCGGAGCATTACCGACTCATGACGCTCAAGTGCTGCGATTTCAGTATCTGCCATGACCTGTCCCTGCTCGGTTTTTGCAGCCATTTTCGCGCGAAGTTTTTCGACTCGTTCAAGATCTGTTGGATCGGTTGAACAAAATGATTTCAGCAGTGTAACCCCCCATAATTGGCAGACATTTCGCATTTCAACCTCCGTGCGCATTTCAAAATTCTCTTGGAAAGAAGGAGAACGAAGTGCACTAACATCAGTGGTTGTCGAAAGAAGCGAATGAACAACTCTTGTGTCAAATTCTCGTTGTAATTGTGAAGATAACCAACTACGCGTGATCTCTCGCGGCCCATTTGTAAACAGATTGAGTAACTTTGGCAAATGGTCTCGTTGAAATTGGATGCGAAGTGAAGCAACTCCTTTGACTTCTTCACCATTTGCTAATTGCCCAATCATTGCGAGATTAAGTGTTACTGGACCAGTAATTGCAAACAACAATTTATTATCGATTTTCCCTAAACCCATTGAATTAGCCAGCCAACTGCCAAATCCACCAACTTGATTTTTCATAACGGTCTCGGTAAGAATGTCTCTAATTTTTCCATCTTGAACGATTGCACAAGCCTCATTAGGTTTTAGAACTATATCTTTGCTTTTCCACGAAATAATGCGGTCCTTATCAATCAATCTTGCCACTACATCGGGGCTATCTCTCCATCTGTGCTGAGCCATAATTTCACGTCCTTTTCATTCCTTTCAATATGCTTGACCTTGCATTGAAAAATCCTCTGCAACTTGTAATCATTTGCTGGCATTGCCTTGCAAATTTTATTACATCTACTTTCTCCGAACCAGCCGAATGGGCATGCTCACAACTATTTGCAATGTTAACGCTTTTTGTCACCATTTCAATCACATCATGGTCATGCTTTATTAATTTCTTCAAATCAGATTTTGATATACTTTTGTGAGTAGAAAAGAATGGATGGTCGTGCCCTGTTTCGGCTTTATCCAATTCATTACGAAATTGGTCTATTTCCTCCATAGCCTGCTTACAAGAGCGCGTAATATCCACGTTGCCATCGCGATAGGATTGATCATGAACATTTTCCAAATGAACTTGAGCACGACCTGCAGCGCGGATGATTTCATGCCTCACGGCCAAATCTGTTTCACGTCGTTTATCCTTGGTATAACCGCTATATCCAGAGATTACTAATTGAATCCCGCGCACATAAGGCAAAGCGTCTGTCGGCAGTCCAATCATAGTTATCCCATAACCTTCTGTGCCCTACTAAGTATTAGTGCTTTTGTTGTGATGATTAGAAAAGGGAAAACAAATCAATAACTATTGAAAATATGCAACTGTATTAAACCAATAGCATTTCCGATAAATATGGGCAATATACACAAATTGATGCTCACTTGGCAATCTTGGAAACCAATTTGGCGAAAAAGAGAAAAATGGAATGGTTGGTTTTTCCCCCTTGCTATAATCATTTTAGTTTCTATTTTTATTGGCATTCCTTATTGGACAATTAATCTGCTAATGAATAAGAGAGATTCCTCTTTTTTGGACTTGACAACTCCTTTAGACACTTCAATACCCTTTGTCGCTTGGATGATAATACCATATTTGTTCCTATATCTCTTCTATCCGGCTGGCTCTTTTCTCGCACCGAGAACTGACAGAGGTAGGAGGGAGGCAATAGCGCTCCTTCAGAGCCTACTATTGGCGAGTTGGGCTACTTTCATGATATTCATTATATTCCCAACCGAGATTACTTTACGCCAACAAATTCCTCTTGACATTAGAATGGGAGAAGGAGTATGGGGGTGGGTATACGGTAGTTCATTGCATAAGGTAGATTACCCTTGGAATGCATGGCCAAGCCTTCACATTACGCATAGTGTTCTGATAGGTTTGACAATAGAACATTGGTGGAAACAGAGGGGGCATCAAGTAGAACCAAAACAGCAAGACTCCTCTGCTAGATTAAGTGAAAAGGCCCTATTCATTAGAATAACTTTGCTGAGATTTATGTGGGTGATGCTGGCTCTATCAACTCTATTCACCAAGCAACACTATATCTTTGATTTTATCACTGGACTCGCAGTTGGCCTATTGGCTTGGAATTATATATTGAAGCCAAGTTTGCATTGGGCTGCAACAGTAGAGGCCATTGAATACACGGCGAAATGGGATGAATAATATTAGCATTTCCACATCAATATTTTGCTGATGATGATATTGAATTGAAGATAATCTTAGAAACTGAACAACTTTGGATTTGTTAGGAACAGAATAAGTCCAAAACCAGCAAACATCATCATCCAAGAGCCTATCATCTTGATTGTACCTGTAGAGCGGCGTAAGAAATCAACCATCATATTTCTTCCGAGTCCTACGAAAACGGTTACCAATACCATCAATATCATTAGGCCAAACATTAGAGAACCAAGGCCAATCATTACTGCATTTCCACCAAGAGTTGACCACCAAACAATTGATGGGAGTACGGCTGCAGCAGTGCAATCAATACTAGCTGCTGCGTATCCAAGTCCGTATAGATACATGTTTCTTCGCGGAGTAAATACCTCATCAGTTTCAGTTGTAGAGTATTTGTCAACAATTTTTTGCACCCAACCCATAAAATGAGCAGTTCCTCCTGTAAGCATGAAGAATCCTAGGACGAGTAATAATGCTGCGATCCCTAAAGCCAAATAATGTATCAAACCAGACTTGGCAAAAGCATCACCCATTATCAATGCAATAATTCCAATGAACAGGAAAAAAGTCCACATGCCTAACCCAGACATCAAACCTATTGTGACGGAATTAGGCATAGCCTTTTTTATTTTTCCAGATTCTAACAACTCATCTTCGCGTGCCCCGAGAGAAATATAATATGAAATAAAACCTGGAAGAACTGGAAATGCACAAGGTGAAAAATAAACTAATATTGACAACATGAGGCCGAAAAATAGCACCCCTGTCATGTTATTTTCAGTAGATTTTACCCCAATGCGAATGTCTTCACCCTCTCCGTCCATCGCAGTAGTAATAGCAGAATCAAAATCTCCCCAATCGCCCACACCTCCCAATTTGATATTCAAGGCATATCCTTCGTCATCAATTACCATTAATACAGGGATTGCAATAATTCCGTATGTCTCTCTCATATCCGCCCTTTCATCACTTGTAGCATTGACAATAACCGCTTCAGTACTTGCTAATCCCGTTGGATAGTGAGGTACATGATATTCATTATCGCTGGAATTAAGATATCCTAGAGTTTCAGCAGCATCACCACGATACCATGAGCCAACTCCAATGATCAGCAATTCATGTTCTGCATCTCGAGATTGCCATTCATCCATATTAGCCTCAAGATGTTCTTGGGCAACATGACAAGCACTACAATCATGCGCCATGAAATCAAGAACAATTACTTTGCCGCGATGTTCAGATAATCTAAACCATCCAGTCTCATTAGTAACATTATCTTCAATACCAGTTCGATTAACTGTTTGTAATTCAAAATCAGCAACTGGTTTGATGTCATCTGATGTTTGGAAGGATGATGAAAGATTCGTTACGCCTAATGCAGAATAGGCAATAATACTGAATAGCACGACTGAAATAGCGAAAGCCTTCCAAGTTTGTTTTTCCTTGAAAATTGTGAAATCCATGCCGAATCTTTGCCCAAATGACATGTCAACCATCCTTGGCGGAGAGGGCAAAGGTATTGAATCTCACTCAAACTTGCCCAAGCCCTTCAATTAGTAGGGGCCAATAAAGTAAAGTATCAAGGCGCTTTCCGCAAATGATGTATCCTCAATTGAAACCCGTATTGACCCTAGCAATCCTCTCATTAATGGTGTTTTCTTCTTTCGCCGGACAAGTTGGTGAAGCACCATTTTTTGAGGAGGAAGAAGATATCCTAACTGAAGCTGAAAGGCCTATTATCACGCATCAAGATGCCGGTGCGCGCTCAATAAACCAACTCGGTTGGGAATGGGCGACTAAAGATCAAATTGCAGGATTTGCCTATTCAAGGGCTCTATCAGTTGATGCTGCCGGCAATAGTTTTGTTGCAGGAATCTTTTCAGGAGGTAGTTTGACTCTTGGCAATACCATGTTGTATAATCAAGGAGGATATGATATTTATTTTGGTGAACTGGATTATTTAGGTGAATGGAAATGGGGCATCAGTTTTGGAGGAACTGGTGATGACTTCATTGAGGACATGGTACTTGATTCAAATAATGTGATTACCCTTGTTGGCTCTACAAATTCCTCCTCAGTTTCAGCAGGAAGCACAACAATTGCAAATACTGGCGGCTTTGATGGTTTTATTGCAAATTATCA
The DNA here is from genome assembly GCA_018649825.1 of Methanobacteriota archaeon. GTDB lineage: Archaea > Thermoplasmatota > Poseidoniia > Poseidoniales > Poseidoniaceae > PSPT01. Next base: position 728 of record JABIHC010000149.1, on the reverse strand, counting down.
AAATTCAAGTGGTGGATGGCAATCTCTTGTAACTGTTACAGGAGATGGAAATGAAAACGTCACTGGAGTTGATGTGAATTCATCAGGGGGATTAGTAATATCAGGTTGGTTTGATGGCTCCTTTGCCCAAGTTGGATTACAAAACTTTACTTCAAATGGTGGTGAAGATATGTTCTTTGCCGGCATTTCAAATAGCGGAGTTTGGTCATGGTCTACTCATTATGGCAATAGTGGCGATGAAAGAGCAAACGATATTGTATGGGGTCCAAGTAACAAATTTGTAGCGGTTGGAGAATTTGATAGTGCTTCACTTCAATTTAACTCATCTACAGTATCTCATGGCGGAGGTACTGGTAAGGATAGCATAGTATTACGCTCTACTGATCAGGCAGTAGAATGGGTGAGAAAGCCAATTTACACTAAAGAGGACAAGGCAACTCACATTACTATTGACAGTATTGGAAATACTTTTGTTGGCGGAAAATACTCCACTGGTAATTCAATGACTTGGGGGGCAGTTACTGCAGGATGCTACGGAGGTTCATTCGGTTTTTATGTAACAAAAATTTCAACGGCTGGAACTGTTGGCTGGGCGCAATATTACTGCTCAACATACAATAATGGTTATTCTCAATACCATGCTGAATTAACAAGCCTAAATTTGTCCGGCTCTACTCTATTAGTCGGGAGTGAAAACACATACTCTATTAGGTCATACGGTTCTAATT
>JABIHC010000058.1 GCA_018649825.1 Methanobacteriota archaeon | reverse complement strand
CGCGCTGGATTCTTTCTTCCCATGAAGAGCGGGCATTCCAACGTAATTCTTCCAATAAAGGATGAAGTCGTCTTTTTTCTTCATTGAGTAAACTTAAATGCAAATTGTCAAGTAATTTATCGATGAATAATGACTCTTCTTTCATTACATCATATTCTTCGCATTGGGTAGTCAAATTGGTAAAGTGTGAATAATGCGAATTTTGCGGCTCACCCTTTGAATCAATTAGTAACCATCTGCGGAGGCATTTTGGTTGTAATCCTTCAATATTCCAGTCAAAACAGATGAGCCACTCTCCGTCCTTTGGCAGGTTGGGCAGGGATTTATTCTTTAGCCAAACTGTTTCCTTAATGGTTTCTTTTTCCTTTTCAACAAGCCATTTGACCAAGGGATGGTTTGGGGTGATGTATGGGCGTTCGGGGCTACTTCTCGCCGCTTCTTTTTCAAAAGTAACAGTCAACCAATAAGGGCCAGGGCCACCTGAAAGTTTTGCAATTGTATCATGCCAATGAACAGTCTGAGAATCCGTTTGAAAGGGGTCTTCACAACGACTTCGTAATTCCTTGGCATCCAGATGGCTAATTTCAATCATATCAAAAAACTCATCTCCGCTTTCGTAAAGGCTACCACCCCTATTCTCAATTTTTTCAGCAAACCATTTGCGAAGAGCAATTGGTTCAATCTGCAATCCAAAGTGCAGAGTATTATTTCTAATCTCTTTGATTCCGGGGTCGGGGCCAACCCATTCTCTTTCTTCAGAGGCTCTTTCTCTGTGCCACTTTTCTCGCATTGCCAATAGTGTCTCCACGCCATCATCTGGACTCGCACTTTCCCAGCCCTTGTGGATAGGCATTCCACGAATTTTCTCTGGGTCATTTTTTGCAACAGCTTCAGCAGCGATAAATTGTGGCCTTTTCATTTCTTGTTTGGTGATTAAGCGCATCGCTTGGCCAAGCAGAGGGTCAAGCATTCCGAGTGCTTGTTCAAACAGGCTGATACGCGTGTATAAGCGCCCAAGTATTGCGGCATCAATAGTACCTTCCACGGCAATATTTAGCACTTCAATATGGTCGGCCTTTTGTCCAAAACGGTCAATCCTTCCAATTCTTTGTTCTAGTTTCATTGGATTCCACGGTAAATCATAATTTACTATTCGATGGCAATGTTGTTGATCTAATCCCTCACTTCCAACTTCACTTGAAAGCAATACTTCAATCTCACCACGCGAAAATCTATTCCTAATATCTTCTCTTAATGCCATAGGCGTTGAACCGGTAATCGTTGCTGCTATTAGACCAGACGCATCCATTCTTCGTTGAAGGTATGCCAAAGTTCCTCTAAAATGACTAAAAATAATCACTCCGCCCACAGGGTCGTGTTGTAGTGAAGGGATTATCCAGTTAAGCAACGCATTGCTTTTTGAGTCAGTCTCGCCAAGTTCTGCTGCTGCCCGAATTAGCACTTCGGGGTCACCTATTCGCGATAATAACAAATGCTCTTCTTCACTCAACTCAATTTCCTCTTCTCCTTCCTCAAATTCCTCTGGGTTGAGTACATACCTTGCGGTTTGTTGCATTTTCCGCAATACATGTTCAGAAAAAGCAGGAAGGCAACTGCTCGCCATTCTCTCGGGAATTAATAGAGCCCAATCATAATGTTCATCATCTGGATTTCGTAATTCAATTAGGCGTAAACTCCAGTTCTTTGCAGCCAAATAAAGATGCCATTCTTTTTTTGTTAATTGCAGATCCAATGTAACTGCTTTTCTCTTGGGTAAATCCCAATCCATATCCCTGCGTCTTGAGCGGACTACTAATCCGTTTAGAGGTCGCAATTTCCGAACCAAATCTGCCGAAGCGGTTCGCAATGACTTTGTTTCTCGTAGCCAATTCCCCGCACGGATTAGTTGCGATAGCATTTCAAGTCTTGAATCACCATAATAGCCGACGATGTTTTCCAAACGGCATAAATTATGCTCCAATTCCATGATTTCTGGTTCTGGTTTTGCTAAGCAATCAAGCATATCATTGAGAATATTTCCAGGGCGGAGTGAACGATAGAAAGCCCTTCCATCCGGCCACCTGTCAGGAGATAATTGAGATAATTGCACATGTAGATCATCTGTTGATAGATTAACTGGAGTTGCAGTTAACAATACCACCTTTTCACTTTGTAGAGAAAACATGGTGACTGCATCATGTAAACGAGATTTTGGATTTCTTATGTGGTGCGCCTCATCAACTATTGTAAGCATTATTTGTGGAGTGTTTTGAACTAACCAATCTAATATCTCTGCTCGGCGAAGAACCCCATGGGAAACTATTACCACCAGTGGTTCTCCTGAATTGATTCGTTCAACAGAATGTCTAAAGTCAGCCCCAGTTTTTGTTTCAACTACATCCAAATCGGCTCTATGCCAAAATTCATTTTTCCATTTACGCTTCAATCCACCGGGGCAAATGACGATTACGCCCCCATTCTTGCCCCTTGCCCTTAGGCTACACAAAATATTAATCGCTGAAATTGTTTTTCCCAATCCTACTTCGTCGGCAATCAGAATACCTTTCCAATCAGAGGATGATAGCCGAGCGAGGGCAAGATGCTGGTGTGGCAAGTCATCATATTTGCCAAAACGCATCATTGGGGCGCTATCTGTTGTCGGGACACAAAGGTGTAAGTTAGTTATTAGAGGGTCCATTTCAATAGAATTGGCGCAGTCCAATGAGGATGGTTGGGGCTGCATCAATATGTTTTCTTTGCCAACCGTTATTGAACCCTTCACTACTTTGGTAGTGAAACGCCACTCTCTTTGACCGTGTTTAGAACTACGTGGGTGAAAGAGCGACTAATGCCTTCAATTGAAAGAACATTTTTTGTAAGGTCATTTAAATCTTCTCTTCCGGTGACGCGAGCAATTACCATTGAGTCATATTCTCCTGTGACGTCATAAACTGCAATAACACGAGAGTCAGCAGCAATGCTCTGTTGGACATTAATCATCATTCCCTTTTCAATTCTCAAGGCGACCATTACAGTCATGTCCCACCCAACCTTTTCAGGGTCAATGTCAATAGAATAACCGCGGATTATTCCTTCATCATGAAGTTTAGACAGGCGATTGGTAATTGTTCCTTGTGAAACATCGAGGAGTTTAGCCAGTTGTCTTTGGCTGGCTCTACCATCTTTTATCAGTTCTGAAATAAGTTTGCGGTCTAGGCCATCTAATTGCATAATTATCCTCTCGGAGTTAATCTTCGGGAGAATGAAGTTATTGAACATTTGCCTCAGCATTTTGACTTTTGCACTTCATTTGAATAGTATTCGTGCCGATTTTGACACTATTTTAATAAAATATTCAATATTCAGGAGAATGTTATTCTTCAGAACTTCGATCATTTTTTGGATGTAATCTTAAATCCATTACCCAACTTTCATTTCTTTCAAGCAATTTAAAGGCAACATGAATGGATATACTTTCATCAACAAATTCAGTTTTTGTTCTAACATCCATTGTCCAAGAAATCTTTTCGTTGTTTTTCAGAGTTCGTCGCTTTGGTGCTCGCCTAATTTTCCACGGGTCATCAACTTCACAGCGGATAAGTTCAGCAGGAGTATTGCCTGCAATCACCTCAATATTTACCTCAAATGATATCATTTTTCCAGCACTATTTGCCTGACCAAGATTTCCAGACAATCTCGGCAATTCAATTTCCCTAGTGCGTTCTGCCAAAATAACAAGAATCATTCCCCCAACCACTGCCAGCGTTGCAACGAACCAAATCAAGACATCGGTTATTTGCCCAGTTTGCCATTTAGTAGATGGTGTTGAGACAGATATGCCAAGAACAACCTCTTCATCTTCAAGGGTCGCATCTCGAGGTGGGCTATCTCCAATATCGTGTCCTGTAAATACTGCCACAACTCCCCAATTATTGGCTAATTCCGGCTCAATAATGATATTTGCGGGGTCTAAATATTGTGGACCGAAAGTGTATTCAATTACTTGAGTATCGCCAATTGTCCTTGGCACTCCCGAGCGCGGCATCCATTCTCTTACTACATTTTGAGGCCTATGGCCTTCCATTGGTGACTCCCACTCAATTATCATAAAGTGTAGAATTGATTGATTTGATAAATTTGTGAGGGGGGTTACTGTTGCTTGTATTTTTAATCCATCCGCCCCTTGCCGCAATCCACTTTCTTCAAGAGATAATTCCAATGAAATTTCAACCAGTCTTTCAGCCTCAATCCCCTTCATTAACGAAGGTATTTGTGAAGCATTATCTTCACTATATCCATCATTTATTTCAGTTATTGATTTCTGTTCAACACGTATTGCAGGGAGGGTTTCTACCTGCAATTCATTAGCTCTCTCACTTGCATCATATGTTGCCAAGGGGTCTGCATCGGTTAAGTTTCTTGGATGCCATGAAATAACTATTACATTTGGATCTTTACGCAGAGGAGACAATAGTTCTTCAAAATCAGAACTATTTTCATCATTTGTATCTAAGAAAAGTTCAACCAGTATAGGTTGGTATTGCTCTTCATCAAAAGAAGAATTGTTGAATCCAGCAACATTTACAGAAAGGAGGATAATAATGATGCAGCCCAATAGCCACTTACTGCCTCGCATAGTTTGGGCGAGATGGAATAGGTAAAGGAGGTTTAGGGGTGTGTGAATCATTCATCCTCATTATATTGCGAGTCATTCATTGGGGTGTGATTGAGTTGTAATAGGCGAATCTGGGATTCAAATTTATTTGTCATTGAGGTAAGGCGTTCACCAATCCATGCACCAACTGCGAAACTTTGGATTACCTTTCCCTCGTTTTCAGCCTCTGTATTGACTCCACTCCAGCCGGCTAAAATAGGCCCTCTGGCATTTTCAGGATACTGTAAATTTTCAATTTCCACCGGCTCGCCATAGAGCAATTTATGCATTTCAGATGTGCTTAGTTCTACATAAGCCCCTGCGATATTGTGGCGAAGAATTTGCAATACTGTACCCTTTGGGCGCCACTTGTCATTTCTTTTTTCAAAAGCAGGAATCCCTACGTGGAGTACTTTCACTGGGTGCCAATGTCCTCCAGGCCATATTTTCTTATTCCCTGCTGGGCGCTCAGGTGCGTGTAACCAATCAAGGGTTTCTCGGGTGGTGAGAGTGACAGATTTGCCACGTGTGAACCACGCGTATCCCTCATCATCAACTCCCCATTCCCTAACCAATTCTTCTTTTCTTTCATCCTCTAATGGAACAGGTGTATGCTTTGAGGGGATGGGTAATTCACGGTAGGTTGGGATCCAATTTGGGTCGGTGATTAATGCCTCAGCGACTTCACCTTCACCTTCATGAGTCAGCAAAGCGACAAAAAATCCTCCAGTGTCATACTTTCCAAGGGGAAGGCGTTTGCACTTTGTCAGTTGTTGGAGAATGTTTTGCGATACATCCTCACTTCCTTTCCACTCAACCATACCCTCGTCTAATTCAATACCGGGATGACATTGTTTGGAAATATCTTGCAGTTTTAGCCATGGGAATTGCTGTAAAACTTTTGCAATTACCTTTTCATTTTCAATTGGGTCAATGGAACAAGTTGAATATACAATTCTACCTCCGGGTCTAAGCAATTTTACTCCTCTTGACAAGATATCAACCTGAAGTTTATGCATGCCGTTTCCGGCCTTTTGCTGCCAATTCCACCAAAGTGCCTTATTTTTTCGTGTTGTCGCAGTTCCTGTACAAGGCACATCTGCGAGTATTGCATCAAATCCGGGTAGAGGAACTTTAGGGAAGTGTCTTCCATCATGACAACAAATCGAAATATTAGCCACGCCGATTCTGTTTTTATTGGTAGATAATAGATTTGACCTTCCTGGGTTTTTCTCATTTGCTAATACTATTCCTTTACCATACATTGCTTCTGCGGCTTGGGTAGTCTTTGAGCCAGGTGCAGCACATAAGTCAAGGACCTTTTCATGCGACATTGGTTTCATTATCAGTATTGGAAGCATAGATGCAGCTTCTTGACGAGTAATTCTTCCAGTTTCGTGTAATGCCTGAAGTATTTTCTTTTTTTCTTCGTCGGGCGCCTTCCCTCTCGGCCAAGGGAATTGCCATGCACCAGCGCCTTTTTCCACATCTTTTTCCTTTATACTACTACTAATTTTTTTCAACTCAAACCATTCTAAGGGCTTAGCCCCCAATGCCTCAAGTTGACTAATTGTCCATTCAATGTCATGCCTCAAAGGGTTTAAGCGAGCCGTTTCGGGAAGTGGGGTTATTGCCACGTCAAGCCATTTTTCAGCATCTTTACCATAATAATTGCATACATTTCTGGCTAAATCGGCGAGGGCTGAAGTTCCGACAACTGTCCGCAGGTCGGGCTCTTCATTCGCGTTTCTCACCCCTGCCCTCTCCTCTCTGCTAATGGGTCGGACACCATTCTTTATGAAAACCAAACCCACAATTGAAACTCAACGAGAGGGGTATTATTCAAAAACCAAAGTGCAAACGAAGGTTCAATGGCGTCTCCGGCAGCCGAGGTTTTTCTCACGGCCTCTTTGATTGCTAGCATGGTGCTCATTATTGGCCCAGTGATTCGCAAACAATTATTGCAATCAGAATCAAGACGAATAAATACATTATTATTACTTGCAATAGATTGGTCTCCCTTTATTTTTGTTTTTGTCAGTTGGGGGATAGATTTACTCGCCTTTGCCCAACTAAATACCGACCATGAGAGAGTATTGGTTGCACTTGAAGATAATTCTGGAATTAGTGAAAGAATTGCAGCCTCATTATCGGGTTGGGTATCGGGAACAATGGCTCTATTACTCGGTTTTGGATTGTATTTGGGGTTTGTCCTTACGCGATTGCCAACTCAGCATGAATTGGATTTTGGTGGAATGAGTGAGGAAGACAATATTCGCTTGGCAAATAATATTCGCCGTTGGGGTGGTTGGTTGTGGATGTTATTGCTATATGGATTACTTCCAGATGAGCCTTTTCCTCCCTCCCAGGGTAATGTGTTTTTGGGGGAATTTACCGGTAGTCTTTCTTCCACCTTACCTCTTTGGGTTGCTCTATTATTGCTCGGAATAGTTTTTGGTGTTGCAGTAATGCAATTATCGTTATTGATGGAGCGGGCTGATCGCTTTCATCCAGAAAATCCATTTCCCCACCAAGTTGGTTGGTTGTTATTATTACCATTTATCGGACTTGGCTTCATTATTCTTTCTTCAAGCCCCAGTGGTGACGATATCTTAGCCTTGTTATTGATAGACCCTATTTTTGGCGCAAGAACAAGTTTCATACTTGGACTATCAGGACTATTTTTGTTTGCTGGTACTGCACTTCATGCACATCTTTTAGCCGAGCGAAAATTTCGTGTTGGTCGCAGCAGATGGCTAGGCCTAGGCAGTGCAGTATTGCACTCGGTTGCGATAATATGGCTTACCACTACCACATTGGCCTTCCAATTACCAAATGTCGGAGTTTGGTTTGGCTCTCTTTGGTTGTCCACACAATTAATTTTCCCCCTATTAATTGCAGGCCTTATTGGAATGCTACTTCCAATTGCTGGACTTGACGACCGCCCTCGCCCAGAATTATGGGGATACCGTTTTGTTTCGGCAATGGCATTTCCCTTATTGGTGGCAATAAATCCTCTTTCAATATTGCTTCTTCCGGGAATATTAGTTGGCTTTTCAACCGCAGCAATAATTCCTTCTATTGTTGAAAAAGGCACACGACTAGAGGGTAAATCACGGCAGCAGGCAATTGTTTCAGTGGTTTTTGTTGATGTATCACTTTTTGCTATTTGTGTATCTCCCATCACCGGACTAGGAATCGGTTTGGCTTTACTTGTTGGTGCAGCTTTGTCGGTAATTCCAATGATAATTATTAGTAAATCTCAGATTATTCAAGCCTAATGAAAAATTGGCTTATGAATATTATTCTAAGGTCTTGAAATAGCATTATTCACCTTGTCCATACCCCCAACAGTTATCAATGCTAAAAATTGGCTGACTCTTTGTTGGGCCTTCGGGGCCGATGGGATGGGAAATGAATGGGCAGAGCTTTTAGAGAAGGAATTGCACCCGAAAATCGGGCTGCAACCTCAATGCAACAACAAAAATTAGACTTGGCAATTGGTGAAGGTCAGCTTTCCAAATTGTGGCATAGGTCCAATACTAACCTTGGAGAGCAGGGGGAAGCAGTCGATGTCCCCGCTATGCTAACTATTGAAGATGATAAGTGGGTTTGGCAACAAGTTAGTGAAGAAATACTCGCTGGTTTAAGTCACCGAGTTGTACTTCATGATGAAGATTCTCCGACAACCCTTGGTTGTGTTGAAGATTTCAAAATGGCAATTGCTTATGCAAATTATCTTGCTCAAACTAATGGGCAAGTTGTTCTTATTGAACCGAGAAATTAATTGTCCAAGGCCCAAAGGCGATATGCACCAATAGTGTATCAAGACCGTCAGGCCAAGTCGGCCAAGAAATGAAAAAGCAGTCGCTCGAGTTTAGAATAAACCGGTAAACCAGTCTATGACGCCGTAGTTGGCAAAATATACTACTGCTGATAAAATAATACAAGCAGCATAGACTTGGCTCTTGGTAATATGCCATGCATCTTCAGATTCTTCATCGAAGTATCTAATCAATCCAGCGGCTTGTTGAATACCGCTGCCGTCCTTCTTACTCTTCTTCACTGCCATGAGAACCAAACCCTCCGACAAGCACGGCATTTATGAAACCGCCGCGCGTAAATTTTTAGGAAAAACTCATTCTTCTTCATAAATAGAGGTAAGGTCAACCAAGGGAATATCTTCCTCCTCCGATAGTTCATTACTTAAATCAACAAATGGGATCTCATCTATTAGATCTTCCAAGATAGAGTTTGAACCAGTTTCATTCATTATCAAATCAAGGGAGTCTTGCGCAGATTCGCTTGTGCTTTTTAGTGCGAGAACATTAGATTCATAATCCGGGTCTGCTTCAATCAAAGCCTCCTCTACTCTGCTTAATGCTCTTTCAATCGCAAATGAGTTATTATCTCTTAATGCCGCTTCAGCCATTTCAATATCGTCCTTTGCTTCGTTAAACAATTTTCTATTACTTTCCGAAATTGCACCCTCTTGATGTTCTGCAATTTTTTCCATTAAGGAATTAATTTCTGCTTTGAATTCATTTTCAATATATTCTATGTGCTTTTGCCATTCATATGCATTCTCACCAATATTCTTTCCACTTACTTTTGCAAATTTATTTTGTCGGGCAGCTTCCCAGGGGCGGTGGCTAAGGCTCGATAGCATATCGTAAATCAATCTGCATCTTCGCTGGACCTGACCT
>JABIHC010000093.1 GCA_018649825.1 Methanobacteriota archaeon | reverse complement strand
CAAGAAATCATTCGTTCGGCGAGGCTTGAACCAACACCCGGTAAATCAGTCAATAGCATCCCATCTACTTTGCTCATATAGCAAAAATCTTGGCCAACAGAATATAGGCATTTCCCACGCCCTTGACTTTAGATTCACTTTCCACCTATCTGATTGGTGGTGAGGGTTGGTCAAGCCTGTGCAGGCCCATAGACCTCAGGAAGATACAGTTCTAATGCGAATAGCGGGTCTGGGTCACTTGCATCGTGATATGCGATAAAGGCCCCACCATCATTCATTATTCCCATGCTTGCAAAATCAAACCTAATGTCATTGCCAGCACCACTTGTGGAGTCTAAATTACCAAGACCGAGGAAGGTCTTGGCATCGGGTTCCAGACTTTCACTAACATCCCTAACATGCCAAGCCACATCGATGTCTGGACCCTCAGTGCTTTGATATCTGACATTCAAAACAAATAAATCGTGGACTCCATTTGAATGAAACTCCCACTCCTCAATACCAGAAGCAGTATTAGATAAATTGTAAGATTGGTTAGTCCAATTTTCCCCGCCATCCATGGAATACATGTGAGTCAGGTGTGCATCTCCATCTTTTATCACACAGTGCAGAGCGGTACTTGAGTCAAAGGAACAATACTCGCTTGGTAAACTATTTCCTTCCGCAGTTGTTGCCCGATACCAATCAAGGCTCGTATCTAAGAAAGCATCTCCACCATCGTCAAAGAAACTCGGGAAGTATAACCCACCACTCGGAACAGGGAATGCGCGCATCTCTTTGTGCGGCTTGGTGAAATCCCATTCCGGCCCTAATTCATCAAAGTTCAAGTCAACTACTACTTCGTCAATATTGGCGTTTTTATCGGGGAATTCAAAATAATAGTAATTTAATCCGTCAACTGAAATCTGTCCGCCGCGATTACTACTTTGATGCCAAAAGTTGGAAATGACTAAACTAGCCCATTCGCCATTACCTATGTTTGATGAGATTGGACCTACTACTTCTACTTGCCAAGAGCGGTCATAAAACGGTTCTGTCAGCCGATTATAGCACCATCCCCATTGTTCATCGTCTGCATCGTAAAGGAATGCGTAAAATTGATCTCCACCGCTTGTTGAAGGATAAGGGAACCATCCCATTGAAATTATATCTCCGGTAGTGGTTTGCACAATACTACCTTCGCCTAATCCTTCTTGGCCAGGCACAGTAAGTTTTGGAGTTCGGCAACCGAGTTGAGTCACAATAGTGGGTTTCCAATCCTGCCATGTATGTCCTCTATCCTCAGACCATGTTGGATATTCTCCACCAAAGTTCATCAACCAGCCTTCCTTGGTTGCAGCCAAGTAATGTTCACAACAATTTCCTCCTTGCTCGGCGGTAAATTCTGCCCAAAAAGCATCTCCCTCTACAGTTCGATTGACCCAGAGTTCTGAGTCTTCATCCCAAACGCCATTCTCGGCCCAATTTTGCGTCACATTGAATGCCTTGGGTTGCATATGGTTTGTGGGGTCGTCGATATATTGAAATCCCTCATCCCAATTGAAAAGAGCATCATTATTCTTGCCTCCACCACCGTTGCCAAAACAACCAGAAAGCACCATGCTGAACACTATCAATAGTGAAAAAACAAGCCTTGTTGGGCTTGAGCAAAGTGGGCGCATGGACGATGGCAACAGTCGATTACTTTTCAGCCCCTCGCTTGAGTGACTAAACTAGATTGAGCTAGCAAATACGATTGCCTTCAACTTCATCATAGGTGTGCATGGGCGCTTGGAATAGATCTTCGCATGAACGTTCAATGATTGGAATTGTAAAAACGCTGGAGTCGGAGAGGTCAAGACTAATCGTTCCAGCAGCGGCTGGGCTTGGCACATAATCCTCACCGGTTTGCAATATCGTAAGTTGTATTTGATGCCCTGCCGGAACTACCACATCCATTGGGAAGAATTCCATTAATGCAGTTACTTGAACGCCCGGTAGCAAGACCTGCCCATCGCGACCACCGGCATGGAATCTTAGATCCATTACCGCATGACCCAAGTGCATCCCAGTCTCTGCATCTGTCATCTCAACGAAGATATGACCGGCATTTGTGGTAAGCGGTGTTGCCCCAATATGCAAAGTCGGCAAGCCAGCAATACGAGTGTCATTTTCCCAAGCGGGAAGTAAAAATTCAATTCTTTGCCCAACGCCCATTTGCGTTCCACCTGTCACTTGTTCCATATCGCCTTGAAGGCCAAAAGCAGTGAAATTGGTATCTTCTGAAGGCCAAGTAGATTCTACTCTCCATCCACCTATGTTGTCCTGTATCTCCACGTGTAATTCTGGCTGAGTTCCTTCATTCTTCAAATACCAAGTGAACCAATGTAACATTTCGTCAGCCCAATCCCACCTAAGTGTGTAAGGATAGGCTTCCTGTCCTTTACCGACTGGTAAGGAAGCATGACCGCTTGAGCGGTCAGGGTAATCATGTGCCCATTGACCGGCTAGAGTTTTGATTTCAATTCCCGCCTCTTCCATCAATTGATGAGTAGGGAAGGCCATGTGCGGGTCAACATTCCAATCCTGCATTCCTTGGATAATGTAAATTGAACCATTGTAATTTTCAGTAACTCTGTCAAGGAAACTACGTTCAGTCCAATATGAGTTTCCTGCATAATCAACCATATCTCCGGTGAAATATGCGGCTGGACCATTCACATATCCTTCCAAATAACCTTCACACATATTTTGTGCATCAGTTGCTTCGCCATCAATTCCAAATGAGCCATATACTCCATTGTGCATTATTGCCCCACGGGCTTCCATGCTACCATTCTTCCACATTAATTCATGAACTCCGATTAGACCGGACATTGGAACAATTGTCGCTAGGTATTCGTTAGCAAAAGTTGCCGCCTGCCAAGGGGTTGAGCCATCATATGATTTACCAATAATTCCTACTTTGCCATTGGCCCAGCCTTGAGTTCCGAGCCATGTGACTGCTGCATCAATGCCGCGTTGTTCGTCAGTTCCCATCAAATCCATACAGTGATTAGATTCACCAGTTCCAAATACACTGACTTGAGCAACTGCGAAGCCATGAGGAACATAATTTTCTATTAAGAAACGACCTAAACGGTCGGCTGGAGTCAAAGCATCTACATCTCCATCATCATAATATGGACCAACTTCGGCAATTACCGGCACTTGACATTCGGCTGGAATTTCGCTTGATTCCCAATCACATCCTTCAATCACCGGTAGCCACAAACCAAGATGCACCGCTGCATCTCCTGTTACTCCGGCACCGCCGTCAGCGGCGGTGATGGTTGGAACATCAACAAAAATTGAGCGCACTTCGTCAATCCCATTTGTTCCATTAACTGAAACGCGACTGAAAACATCGCTATCATCGTATATCATTTCACTTCGCAGCCAAACCGGTGGATACCAAGAATCATCATCTGCAACAGGGTCGGAGGGGGCTTTATCCTGACCGAAACATCCGGCAAAAACGCTGGGCAATAGTACCAGCATTAGGAGGAGGGGGCGGGGTCGCACAACAATTGCGGCGAGCCCATGCTTTTTGAATCAACGGTTAAATTGTATTTAGCGACAAAATGTGCAGGCGGTATAACTATGACGCCAATACCACACCCCATACCAATGACTGCTGCTTCAAGGGCACTTACCTTAGCCACAATTTTCTTCTTATCAAGCCTTGCTGGATTGGCAGGATTTGCTGAAATAATTCCAAATACTTCGGCTGAAGAATCGGGAAGTTGGCCACCAAACCATATCGTGATTTCAGAGATTTTAGTGTCAGCCTCAGGTGCTGATTACAACGGAACAGACTGGAATGAAGATGGAGATATTGGCAGTTATTCGGACCAGTTCATTGAAATTTGGAATCCTACAAATCAGACTTTTGATGTTAGTGATTGGTGGATAGATGATATTGAAGATGGAGGTTCAGCACCCTGCTCCGTAGGCTGGAATACTTCCCTCGGACCCGATGAAAGATTGGTATTTTTCCGTTCTGATACCGACATTGAATTGGATTATTGGGATGGAGATACTGTAAATCTTAAAACTCCGGATGGGACCCTAATAGATTCAATTTCATACATGGGTTCCGACTCTTGGTGGGACAATTCATACATTCGCAATGCGAGTAATAATGGCGCACTATACAAGTTATCCCCTCCTACACCTGGGTGGGAAGAAGGCGCGCAAAAACCTGTGACAAAAATTGATTTTGGCCGATGTTATACTCCACGAGACCAATATCACAACGGGGCTTATGTGCTGACCGGCAGAGTTGTCACAATGAATGACATCAACGATGTTTACAATAACGGTTCAATCCTCATCCGTGATGGTGAAATTGAAGCGGTATGGGCAACAGGAAGCCCGCCTCTTGGCGTTAATCTAACCGATGTTCCAGTTCACCATACAGGTGGTACAATTTACCCTGGCTTAATTGACATGCACAATCATATGCACTACAATACTGCGCCCCTTTGGGAAATGGAGTCTCACCTTTCTGATAATCAAAGAAGTGATTTTGATGGATATAATAATCGTTACGAATGGAAAAATCACCCCGATTACTCAAACGAAGTTACTCGCGTGAAAACTGCCCTCCATTCAGGTCCGTATTGGAATATGGAAACTCAAGCGATGAAGTATGTCGAAATGAAGGAAGTTGTTGGCGGAACTACTGCTGCTCAAGGAGGACCTTCTACTGGCGATGAAAGTTTTGATTCTATATTGTTGCGAAATATTGAATATTGGAATTGGGGTAAGGATGAGATTCATACCAAAGTTACTGAACTTGAATCTGATTATATCGGTAACCATATCAAAACCGGTAACGCATCAGGTGAATTAGATGCTTGGTTCCTTCATTTGGCCGAAGGAGTAGATGAATCTAGTCGGGCTGAATTTGACATTTTAACTCAGAATGATCTGTTGGTTGGTGAGTTAATCGTAATTCATGGAACTGGGCTTGGACAACCTGAATTTTCTGCCATGGGAGATGTTGGTGCAAGTTTGGTCTGGTCACCCCTTTCTAACCTCCTTCTGTATGGCGATACTACTGATGTTGCAACTGCAAAAGCAGAGGGAGTGAACATTGCAATTTCTCCTGACTGGAGCCCTTCGGGAGCCAAGTCACCCCTACATGAATTGAAAATTGCTGATTATTGGGATGAGCAAATGCTTGGAGATGTATTTAGCAATTATGAAATGGTTGAAATGGTTACTTCAAATTCAGCAGATGCAATGAAGTGGGATGAGCATGTTGGCCGCATCAATCCTGGTATGGCAGCGGATTTACTAGTCACCACTTCTTTCAATGAAGACCCATATCGAAACTTGATAGATGCGGTTGACCCTGATGTCAAACTAACCATCATGGGCGGATTACCACTATTCGGAGACACTGACTTGATGACCGCACTAAATGGAGATGACTGGGAAGAAGTAACAATTCCTGCACCTTCTTGGTCCAGCCGAGACGATTGGACAAAGGGGATTGATGTGACTTTCCTCGGAGTTAGCGAAGGTGCACAATCATGGGAATCAATAGTTGATGACTTGACAATGGCAATGCGCTTCAATCGCACAGAAATGTGGGATTATTTTGGTGATTCCTTTGATAATTATTCTGACTTTTCAGACATGTTTATTTCCGGCTCATACGGTTCTCTTGATGCTGTTCCTCTTGACCCAATATTTACCATGGGTGATGACCGATATTTCCGTGTTATCTCCGGTTCTGTCTCGGCAAATAACCAATTAAGTTGGTCCAATCTTGAAACAATGTGGTACAATGGTCAAGACAGAGTTGAACTAGACTGGCCTGCAGGAACTCCATTCTATTATTCACCAAATGGCGGAGTAAGTGGCGGCAGCGGATTAGGAGATGGAGAGGGTAGTGCGAGTTGGGATTGTCCCTTCAATACTCAACTTTGTGAAAACTCAGTAGTTGTTGAAAACTGCCCAACTAATGTTACCGACTGTGGAGCAGAAATCGTCGTCTATTGCAACCCTAATGGAGATGGAAGCAACGACTGTGTTGACTATATTGCTGAATGTTATTATTCTTGGGCCTTTGCAGGTAATGATATTTTGTGCAATTATGTGATGCAAGAAATTGACGATTCCAAAGTGATTTGTCCATTCGGTGATGATACACTCTGTGGTCAAATAGAGCAGAACTGTCCAAATGTTGGTACTGCAAATATGCAAACTTGTGCTGAGCCAATAACCGATTACTGTACTAATGCTAGTGCTGATTCAGGATGTCTAGAATTAACTGATATCTGCGATGCACCGACACCGAGTGAATACCAGAAGTTCTGTGCTTCATTTGTGCAAGATGACACTACTAGCGGAGGAGATGAACGCTTGCCTCTTCCTTGTAACCCCGGGTCAACTGTTTTGCCTGATGATGAAAACTGCGACCAGTGTGTTTGTCAAGCAGACCATACTTGGTTATGCGATGACGGTGGTTGTGATCAAACAAACGGAGTTGAAGATGCTGATGGAAAATCGTCATTTAGTGGAACAACAATTGGATTAGGATTGATTATTACATTGGTACTGGTTTTACTTGGAGTATCACAACTAGCAAATAATGATGAAGAAAATCCTTGGGAAAAGGATGCCGTGATTCTTGACGATATTTCGGATTCAGCCGACGTTTCCGACGTTTCCGACGTTTCTGCCTTCGATAGTATGGCCATTGATTCGGAAGATAGTGGTAGTGAAGACGAAGAAGATACAGATGCACCTGATGATGAAATTGACGATAACACTCCTGCAGTTCCTGCACTTCCACCAATGGGCCCGCCGCCATCTGATGACTAATGCCTAGTCACTGTTCAGCCCTTCAGTGCAACGCCAACATACACTGTTTACCCATTGATCACAATGATTACGAAGTGGTTAACTAATCCATATTTTGATAAACTTCAACAAACACCCCCAAATGTGAGAGAATGCCAAACAAAAGTTTGCCTGGAGAACAGAACAAACGGCCAAGTGCTGAGGCTCTATGGGCGCATTTGGGAGAACACGACTTACTTGCTTTCAAATAATGACTCAGAGGGTGAGACATGAATCTACCTAT
>JABIHC010000079.1 GCA_018649825.1 Methanobacteriota archaeon | reverse complement strand
CAACGGTTCTTCAACTCCTTCAAGTTCAATTGCCAGTTCAGCTGAAGTCGGTTTTGTAGGGGGGTCAAGTCCCAATTTTGCTAATTCAGATTCGAGGTCAAGCGAACCGATAGGCCTTCTTACAACAGGAATTGAATCGGGATCAGGGGGTGGACCCATATCCTTTGGTTTTCTTCTAATTAATGAATTTGGCAAAGAAGAATCATCACTATTTCCATTGAATTCAAAATCAATATCGGAGTGCGAACTAGAGTTAATAGCAAGTGGTTGAATCCATCCAATTTGGTCTAATTCAAGTTGCTTGCGAATTTCCAATACCCAGTTCGCATCTCCTTCAATTCGGACATCTACGTCCTCATCAGGAAAGCGAAAACGAAACCTAACTGGTCCCTTAAGTCCGCTCGCCATAAAGCAAGGGCGCACGGCCTTCCCCATCAATCAATCGGATATACAATAATTCCAATTTTCATTTACATTAGAATTATTCTTCAGCAAGACTGCGTAATACGGTATGCAAAATACCACCATTTCGATAATAATCAACTTCCACAGGAGTGTCCAAGCGTATGGTTGCAGTAAATTGGATTTCAGTTCCATCATTTTTCCTTGCAGTGACTTGTATCAGACTTAGAGGAGTAATATTATCACGTGCAGGAATATCAAATTCTTCACTACCATCAAGACCAAGTGATTCTGCATCCTCTCCTTCCATGAAACATAGAGGTAGCACTCCCATTCCAACTAAATTGGAACGGTGAATTCTCTCATAGGAGGTGGTAATTACTGCCTTGACTCCAAGCAATATTGTGCCCTTTGCAGCCCAGTCTCTGGAAGACCCAGTCCCATATTGTGATCCGGCAAGTACTACGAGAGGGGTATTGGTTTGGGTAAATTTCATCGCCGCATCATAAACTGACATGACTTCACCAGTTGGGAAGTAGGTAGTGAAACCTCCTTCGGTGCCCGGTGCTAAACGATTCTTTATTCGCACATTTGCAAAGGTGCCTCTCATCATCACTTCGTGATTCCCTCTCCGTGAGCCAAAGGAATTGAAGTCGCGCAACTCAACCCCATTGCCCGTCAGATATCGGCCGGCGGCGCCATCAGCAGGGAAAGCCCCAGCAGGAGAGATATGGTCGGTAGTAACCGAATCTCCGAGCATCAATAGGGTGCGAGCCCCCATTATCGGCTGGATAGGTTTCACTTCCGAAGTTAGACCTTCAAAGAAAGTAGGCAAGCGAATATAGGTCGAATCTTCATCCCATTCATACAAATCGCTTTGTTCGGCTGGAATCGCGTCCCATTTTGGCTCATTCATAGCAGTTGCATATTTTTCTCTAAACATTTGTGGAGTAATGGATTGCTTGACAGATTCTTGCACTTCTTCATCAGTTGGCCAAATGTCAGCTAACATCACAGGATTGTCTTCTGAATCCATTCCTAAAGGTTCATTATTCATGTCAATATTTAGTGTTCCTGCCAGTGCGTATGCGACTACTAAGGGAGGGCTTGAAAGATAAGATGCCTTGACCTTTTGGTGCACTCTGCCTTCAAAATTCCTGTTGCCTGAAATTACTGAACCGGCGACGAGTTCTCCTTCGTCTATTGCCGCTTCTATTTCTGCTGCTAAAGGTCCCGAGTTACCAATACAGGTTGTGCACCCATAGCCTACATTGTTAAATCCTAATGCTGCAAGGTCTTCGGTTAATCCTGCTGCATCATAATATTCAGTTACAACTCTTGAGCCTGGTGCGAGTGAAGTTTTTACCCACGGTTTGACTTCAAGACCCTTTGCTCTTGCATTTCTTGCCAGCAATCCAGCTGCAAGCATTACACTTGGATTGCTGGTATTTGTACAAGATGTAATTGCCGCTATTACTACATCACCGTGCTGGAGGGTGAAATCATTTCCATTACTTAGTTTAACATATTGTTCAGCATTCACTTTTTCACTTGCCAAACCATGTCCGTGTAATCCTGCTTCATGGGTGAGGCTATCGATGAAATGGTGTTTCATTTCCTTCAAATCAACACGATCTTGTGGCCGCTTTGGTCCGGCCAAAGCGGGCTCTACATCAGCGAGATCTAATTCAAGAGTTGTAGTGTACTTTGGAATCGGTGCATTGGCATCATACCACAAATCGTTAGCCTTCAAATATGCTTCCACATTTGCAACATGCTGCTCATCACGTCCTGAAAGGTGCATATAATCCAATGTTTTTTCATCTACAGGGAAGAAACCACAAGTTGCTCCATATTCTGGCGCCATATTGGCAATAGTAGCGCGGTCAGGGAGAGACAATGCTTGCATCCCTTCACCAAAAAATTCAACAAACTTTCCAACAACTCCGTGTTCTCGTAATAATTCAACAATTTTCAAAGCCATGTCAGTGGCGGTAACGCCAGTTTGTAAACTACCTTGGAGGTTGAATCCAACGACATCTGGAGCAAGCATAAAAATCGGTTGGCCGAGCATAACAGCCTCGGCTTCAATCCCCCCAACTCCCCAGCCAAGGACTCCAAGTCCATTGATCATGGTTGTGTGGCTATCTGTGCCAACAAGAGAGTCGGCCATCCAAATACCATCTTCTTCACGAGCCACATTGGCAATCCATTCGAGATTTATTTGGTGCACAATTCCTCGCCCCGGTGGAACGGCTCTAAACTTTTCAAGGCTTTGCTGACCCCATTTAAGAAATTTATAGCGCTCCATATTGCGTTTGTATTCCATTTGCAAATTCTTTTCTTCTGCATCGGGAAAAAGACCTGAATAATCCACTTGCACACTATGGTCTATTACCAAATCAACCGGCACTTGAGGGTTAACTTTACTTGGGTCACCGCCTAAATTAACCATTGCATCCCTCAATGCCGCTAAATCCACAACCGCTGGTACTCCGGTAAAATCCTGAAGAATTACTCGGGAGGGGGTAAAAGGTATTTCACCGCGTTCCGCATTAGGTTTCCAAGCAGCAATATTTTTGACATCATTTTCACTTATTAGGAATCCATCACACTTTCGCAATGCCGCTTCAAGAAGAATACGAATACTGTACGGTAGTTCAGAAATGTTGCAAAGGCCATCTTTTTGCAAAGCAGAAATATCTGCATATTTTGCAGTTGAGTTGTCCGGTAAAGTGAATTCACTAATTGCATTAAACGGATTTGCACTGGCCATCTCCCCATCTCCTACATTTGGTCGGAGGGCCCATACACCATGAATAGTGCGCTCATTCAACTAGCAATAATTTGTGATAAACTTCAAATTTCTTTGCCAAAATCTGATTTGAAAGAGTATATCCGAATACCCTTGCGAATACTATTGTTGTTTAAATGGGTTTTGAGTGGGGCATTCTAGCCACTAGGCAATGAAAAGGTCCGCTGAAAGCCCTTAATCAATGGAGATTGACTTGATGGGGTATTATTTTCCCTTTGATTCAATATCCAGAACCTAGATTTCCAATACAAACATATTATTTATATGCATAGTTTCCGGTATACATGAAGAAAATTTTGGCAGGTGCACTATTGCCTACAATGTTAATATTATTCATACTAATCTCCGGATTTAGTAATGTTTCGGCATCTCATGAAGATGGACACTATGCGTTCGAAATAGAAGAGGGGTACTTTTATCCAATGTTGTTGAGTCAACCAAATGATGAAGGAGTCGAAATCCTTGTAACGAGCAATAAAAACATTGATGTTTTACTTCTAACTCCCGAAATGTACGAATCTTGCTGTTCAGGAACGGAAATGCAAGAGTACGAATATCTCAAAGATGGAAGTTCAGTCCTAAATACGGATGAGTATTCGTACGTAATTGAGAATGGTGTTGGGCCCAGATACATTATTTTTGATTATACCTCAGAGCCAAGTGGAGGTGCAAACCCCTCAGGTATTGTTTCAGTCGAAGTAACACTTTTGGAATTACCCGAGAATGTTTTTGAATTTCATTGGCAAAATCTCGTAATGTCTTTGATATTTTTCCCCCTATCACTCTTGTTGGTGATTGAGAGCATCAAACCCGGAATTGTATCTGGTTTGATGCGACATGATGCCACAATGATGCTCAAAAACCAACTTCTAAACAACAGAATGCCAATGACATACGCCCTCATTTTTGCGAACACTCTGTTCTTTGTTCTTAGAACCATATTCTCTCCAGAAGAGGATAATTTACTTGAATATATGGAATGGGGTGCAATGGCAAGTGGTTCGGTTTTCGATGGTAATATTTTTTCCATTCTTACCGCAAATTTCTTTCATTTTGATTTGATGCATTTGGGTGGAAACATGTTTGCGATATATATTCTAGGTCGATACATAGAGCCAAAGTTTGGCCCGATGCGATATCTTGGCATTCTTATTGCAGGAGGGTTTGTAGCCTCACTACTTTCGTTGTTTTATGACCCATTTGTAGCTA
Source organism: Methanobacteriota archaeon (assembly GCA_018649825.1). Classification (GTDB taxonomy): domain Archaea; phylum Thermoplasmatota; class Poseidoniia; order Poseidoniales; family Poseidoniaceae; genus PSPT01. The sequence continues at coordinate 11,837 of JABIHC010000079.1, read as the reverse complement.
GTGGAGGTGCTTCAGGAATGGTGTTTTGTGCTTTTGGAGTGGTTTTGATGGAATGGTTCTTAGATATAATTAATTCCACCAAATACAAGTATTGTCAATGGCACGATATGCAGTGGTTTTGGGGTACATTGATACTGAATGTGTTCATTAGTTTCGTTCCGGGTGTATCTTTACTCGGTCACCTCGGAGGTTTAATTGGAGGAATTGGGATAATTTTGGCAATGGTAACATTAGGCACACATCCTGTGCCGAGAAAAGATCAGTTAATCAATTGTCAAAATTGTGATTTTTCATTCCCAGTTGTTGAAATTGCGGAAACAGAATTGAATAATTGTCCAAAATGTGGGCAAATGTTGATTGCGGGAAATATCGAAACGCGATTTCCAGGCTGGCCAATAGAGATCATCCAAGCCTTTTTCGAAAAAGGATGGACTGAAAATCAATTGGCGGAGTATTATCAAGAGCAGTTAGAAGGCCATAAATTAGACTCGATTTCCCCTCAAGATAAAGCGATTGATGATTCTGAAGAATAACTGATAAGATGTCCGAATACAAGGAAAACGGTCTGCTTAGATTGCTATCCAATCGCCCTTATAGGTCTCTAATTTCACTATGACTAAATAATCACTGCGCTTACAAATAATTATTCCTTGAATATAGCAACGAATCCTCTCTGTGATACGATTTGCGAGTTTACACATAACCATCCAGGCCTAATCCCACTTGGTCCACTCACTACCACTACCAGTAACGCGATACCACTTGGCACCATCTGCGTCAAGCCATTCGTAACCATCATTGGCAGGAGCCCCAGCCATTTGCAGTGGTGGGGCTTGTACAGTTTCCAATTGTGGAATTTCCTTGGCAGCCTCTTCAGTCACAACATATTGAGTTTGGTCAACTCCCATTGTTGCAGCATTATTCTCATTTGCCTCAAAGATGTCATCTAATTCTGCCCTCAGTCTTTCAAGTCTAATTCCTTGATGTGGTCCTATCAATCTCATCATCAGCGAGTATTCCCAGTTGAGCGCGATATCTTCCAACTCTTTTCTGGATGTGGCAGCATTGAGTTTGGTCTCATAGCGCGCACATCTTGAATTGCGAGTGGCAAAGCCGAAGGCCAGCCAAGAGAACAGTGGAACTCCGCCGAACATTCCAATCAAATCCCACGCACCTAGGCCTATGGCCGTTCCTGGTACTACAATTTCGAACGAATCAACTGGAGTCTCAGCGGAACTGAAAGGATCGGTACCTTTCCTCAGTTCATCGGTATCGGCCCAGCCATCGTTATCATCGTCGGTATCGGCGTTGTCGCCCTCACCGTCCCCATCAGAGTCTAGGCATTCCTTGTAGTCTGCAGGAAAAATGTCAACCTCGTCTATACAACCATCATTGTCGAGGTCACCCGGACTAGCCAGTTTGGGTAGGATATCCACACTGTCATTGTAGCCGTCATTATCGTAGTCGTTCAGGTAAGGGTCAGCATCGGTTCCATTTGGATTATCACCCAATCCATCATCATCAGCATCCTCCCACTGCGTGGGATTGTCTGGGAACAAGTCAGGTAATCTTCCTATTGGGCTGTCACCATATCCATCTCCATCGGTATCATTCCATTGGGTCGGGTCGGTGATGAAGGCGTCAGAGTTGTTTCCGGTCGCATTGTCGCCATAGCCATCTCCGTCAATATCTCCCCATTGAGAAGGGTCATTTGGGAACTTGTCAGCCCCTATGCCCATCGGATTATCTCCCATTCCGTCTCCATCTGAGTCAACGGTTTGAGTTGGGTCAAATGGGAAATCATCAGCATTGTTTCCGATTCCATCTCCATCGGTATCAAACCACTCAGTTTCATCTTCAATGAAATCATCTGCCTCATAGCCATCCGGATTATCGCCGAAACCATCTCCATCTGTATCGTTCCATTGAGTTGCATCATTCACAAATGCATCGTCCTCGTCGGCATAACCATCTAAATCTGAATCTTTCCAACGTGTTGAATCTAAAGGAAATCTATCTGGTGAATTGCCGAACGGATTATCTCCGTAACCATCGCCGTCAGTATCATTCCATTGTGTAGAATCTGTTGAAAAAGCATCATCTATGTCGGCAATACCATCATTGTCTTTATCTGACCATCTTAATGGGTCATCGGGGAATTTATCACCTGCAGAACCAAACGGATTATCTCCATGCCCATCACCATCAGTATCATTCCATTGCGTCCCATCATTTGGGAACCAATCTATCATTAGTGCACCAATCGATTGATTATCTCCATAACCATCTCCATCTAAATCTTGCCACTGAGTAGATTCTTGAGGGATACCATCGCCATTATCTGACCAGCCATCTCCATCTGCATCTGGGCAGCCAAATGTATCTTGAGTGCTCGTTCCAAATATTGTGGGGCAAGTATCACCTTCAAAGCCATTATATTGATTACCAAATCCATCGCCATCAGAATCTAACCATTGACTAGATTCTGCAGAGAATTCATCTTGTGAATCTGCCCATCCATCAAAATCTGTATCTTGACATCCAAATGTGCCATTACGGTTTGATTCTCCATATTGATTTGGACAAGAATCACCTCTAACTCCCGACATGTTATCCCCATATCCATCAGAATCAATATCACTAATTTGAGTAGCATCTATTGGGAATTGGTCTCCTTGATTGGATTGGCCATCTCCATCTGAATCTGTACAGCCAAGTAAATCTAGAGTCGAATTACCGTAGGTTTGTGGACAATCATCTCCATTATTTCCGATTCCATCCTCATCATCATCCAAAGTTTCGTTGCCGTCAAGTGGGAATCGGTCAAACATGTTCGGGTATCCATCTCGATCTCCGTCCTCTAGAGAGACGGTTCCCCGAGTAGCCGACATAAAGGGGATAGAACGATATCCAGAGTCTGCAATATAGGCCCAAGAACTTATAGGGGAAACAACGGATACATTACCAACCGTACCATTCGGAGAAACAGTCACGTGGAATTGTGTGTCCATGGACATTGTGGTGTTGAATGGCATCGCGAAATTAACATCATTGCCGCTTCGGCCCCCGATGATATGGGTATTGCCGTCCTCAGTAGAATACATATTCAATTTGGTGCTGTCACTAAATTTGTCTTGCGAATAAACTGACGAACAAGTTGACGGATTTATCAATTTGAATTGATCAGGCGAGTTACCTGGAATGCTGACTTTTATTGGCACCAATAGTGTATCTGAATACACATTAACTGAATTTGATGCAAGAGATGTCGAATTATCAGGATATGCTACTGTAGTTGATGTTGTTAAATTATGGCAATACAAGCTGGGTGAGGAGGATGAAAAATAGTTCTGATAAATCACAACATCATTGGCTAATTGCGATTCGTATGACGATGGACCGAGGAATACCCGAGAGAGGGATGGTGTGCCAATGTTAGGGTCAAATGTGATTACATCAATGGTTTTAATTATACCACCATAGAGGTCACCCACCTTGTGCCCGTTGACCAAAATATCACAGGCGGAGAAGTCATTGGGCTGACCCCCTGCTCCATTCACCGAAGTTGGCCAGTTGCGATGTTCATGAGTCAACAATAATCGAAATCCTCCATTGTCAAAGTGATTCACTCGCATCTTCTGAATTACTGGTGTGCTGACTGCCCGATTCCAACTACTTCCACCACCTGAGTTCACAGAATACCCACAATTTTCATAGGTCACATTGCCAATGTTCACTATCGTGCTACTATTGAAATTCTCAATCTTAATGATGTCAACTAAAGTTCCGTCAGATTCAATACCCTCATCGGTGCATGCTGGCTGATAAGTTGTTCCCGAATTGTAATTCCGAACTCCAAGACTGTGACAATTTGAATAGGCAACAATCACGGAATCATTATCTGGAATACTGGTGGCCAACAGAGTAGTGGATGCCCAATCAGAGGTTGAATCTAATGAATCTGTGAAGGCACCAACATCTGCCGATGTGAAATGGGTGTATCGAAGTTCACTTGCTCCAATGTTGTGGGGGTCCGCTGAATCACCAGTTGCAGCAAATAAAAAATTGTCATCTACTGCAATGCTATTTCGGTGATCGGTTGGCATAAGATATGGGGTTGTGCCGTTTGGGTATCCAGCCTGATGGCCGAACAGAAAACCAAAAGGAAGGCCTGATGATGCTTGCGTGTATTTAGGATGATCGTTCAATTCGAAATTTTCTGCTGATTCATCTTTGATGATATTCTCATGCAAGAAAAAATTAGTCAAAGACATTGTTACTAAGATTGAACATATCAGTACTATTACTACTCGGCTCATGCCTATGGCATGGTTTTCACAAATTAACCATTGCCGTTCAAACATATTAGGTTCATTTAGTCATAATAATCTGGATGAAGCATTGAGACCTAGCAGGAATCCCCGAATGATCAGTAGGTGTTCATACGTGGTTGGATTTGCGTGTTCAAATCTCGGCACGCGATAATTCTCCAAATGGCCCTCAAGGGTATATTGAAGAGGGAGAAAATTTTGCACTAACGGATGTTGCTGAATGTGGTAAACTCATATGCGTGGTTGTATCAAAGCGGAATTAGTTTTGCATCGGTAATTGTCACCGCATTATTAGGGACATCGCCTTGACCAACTGAAACTTGACTGATTGAATCAACAACTTCGGTTCCACTCACCACTTGCCCGAATACAGTATGCACTCCATCAAGGTGTGATGGAGAAGAACCGCCGTCAACGATAAAGAATTGAGAACCGCCCGTGTGTGGTGCGCTTGTTTTTGCCATTGAAAGGGCATAAGGAACATGGATGCGGCCATTATTTGCTTCATCGGGAATTGTCCAAGAAGTTTCGGGGCAGTTTGAAGAAGATACTTCAGCTTCTCCGTTACAATAACCTTGCCAACTCGCGGCATGTCCGCCGGTTCCATCTCCATTGGTGAAATCTCCACCTTGAACCATGAAGCCATCTATAATGCGATGGAAAATAGTTCCATCATAATTTCCGTTTTCAGTTAGTTCAACGAAATTTTGCACATGGATTGGCGCATCATCATAGTACAATTCAATTATGATAGTACCCGATTGAGAAGCTCCATCTTCGGTCCAAGATATATCCATTTCGACCATGTAGTCTCCACTCCCGCCAACTTCTCCATCATCATCATTTGAAAAGAAGTTGTCGTAGAAATCGAGTCCACCGTTTTCACTTACAATTTTCAATATCGCAAATGCACCCAATACGATTAACGGTATACCAATTAGTCCGGCCATTGTGGGTGTTCCGTCTTTGTAAAGTACGGGGAATTTAGTTTCTGAAATAGAATTGTTTTGCATTTCATTCAAGAGGCTATCAAGTGCTGAGCGAGATGCCTTTGAAGAGGGGTCGATTTTTATCGCTTCACGATAGTGATTTCTGGCCTGACGATATAGTCCGACTGGCTTTGATGCGCTACTTTCTCGAGCAAGACCTAGTTTAGCATCGCCGGCCAAATGCCAAGTGCGAGATTCCTTTCCTTTTAGATCAATATCACGAAGAAGATCTAAGGCTTTATCAAATTCATCTTTTTCAATAAGTGAATTCGCTTTTTCCCAAGCCTCCTCCATCTTTTTGTCCGCCATATTCAATCCGAAAAGTCTTTCGCTTTTGAAAGCAACCCATATCTATTTTGTGATTTTTCGCCTTATTCCACCGCTTTTTATTAGTCAGGAGAGTGTTATTTTTCAGGCTTCACAGGCAATATGTTCAAAGAGCCCATGCAAGGGAGGTGACTTAATGAGGGGGGCCGTGTAGAGGGGAGCCACTTTGGTTTCGCAAATACTATACCTGCCTATTAGGGGACAAGTGACACATGGAACCCATTGTAAATGACTTTTCAATTAGTATTGCAACTGTAAATGGAACCGGTTCTCAATCGGCAAACCTTATTCTTCTTCAAACTCTTTTTGACATGGGCGTGCCAGTCAGTGGAAAAAACCTCTTTCCAAGCAATATTGCGGGTCTTCCGACTTGGTATATCCTGAGAGTTTCAAATCAAGGATATCAGGCGCCTGGTGACCGAGTTCACATTCAAGTAATGATGAATAAGACTACTTGGGAGAAGGATCTAGACAATTGCCTTCCCGGCACTGTAATTATTTACAATACCGATGTTAAAATGCCTCCCCCTGAAAAAGAAGGTTGCATCATTTACGGGACTGCAATGACTAAAATGGCGCGTTCCATTAACCCAAAATTAGCAAGAATGATTGCAAACATGGTATATGTTGGAGTATTGGCGGATTTACTTAGCCTTGACCAAGCAATTCTTGAAGGTGCAGTCGCCAAGCAATTCAACGGTAAGGAAAAAGCAATCAGCCTTAATTTACAAGCAATAAATATGGCAAGAGAATGGTCTGCAGAAAATATTGAAAAGCAAGACCCATACACAATTGAGGCAGAAGAAAAAGACCCTGATAATTTCTTCACCAACGGAAATGAAGCAATTGCTTTGGGTAGTATTTATGGCGGAATTACCATGTTGCCTTGGTATCCAATAACTCCCTCAACAAGTATTGCAGAGGGTGTTGCGGCATGGTTACCAAAACTCCGCCAAGATAAAGATGGTAAGTCCACATGTGCAATTATTCAATCGGAGGATGAACTCGCCGCCGTCGGAATGGTTGTCGGAGCAGGTTGGGCTGGCGGGAGAGCAATGACCTGCACTAGTGGCCCCGGTATTTCTCTCATGTCAGAGTTTATCGGATTAGCATATTTTGCTGAAGTCCCTGGCGTAATATGGGATGTTAATCGAACTGGACCTTCAACAGGCCTTCCAACACGTACTCAGCAAGGTGATTTATCTATGCTTTATGAAGCCAGCCACGGCGACACCAAATTCCCTGTATTGATACCAGGAAATATGGAAGAATGTTTTGAATTTGCATGGCGTGCTTTTGATTATGCTGAACAACTACAAACTATTGTCTTTGGTTTTAGCGACTTGGATTTGGGAATGAATCAATGGTCGTGTAAAGATTTCAAATATCCCGACCAACCAATGAATCGCGGCAAGATATTACGAACTCAAGAAGAATTAGATGCGATTGAAAATTATGGCCGATACCGAGATGTTGATGGTGATGGCATCCCATATCGCACCTTACCTGGTTCTGGATTAGCACCTTATCTTACGCGCGGAACCGGACGTGATGAAGATGGTAATTATTCCGAAGACCCCATAGTTTATCATAAAAATATGCAACGCCTAAAGGAAAAAATAAACGGTGCAAGGACTATCCTTCCTCAACCTCTTTTGCGCTTGGAAAAAGAAAAGGAAGTAGGAATTGTTTACTATGGAAGCATGGAAACAACAATCCAAGAAATCGATGATCAATTAGAAGCAACAGGGTTGATGGTCAGCCAGTGCCGAGTTAGGGCGCTACCTCTATCTCCTGAAGTTGAGAAGTTTATTGCCGAACATGAAACCACTATTATTCTTGAAATCAACCGCGATGGCCAGTTGTACGGAATCATTAGAAAAGAAATTCCAATTGAGTTAGTTCCGAAGGTCCATAGCGTGGCATATTCTGATGGGTTGCCTCCACGGGCAAGAATCTATTCTGACCTTATTTTGGAAACCTTGAGGAGGTGTGGACATGACAATTAGATTGAATGTGATTGATTTACCAAAATCCGACTATACTGGTGGCCCAACCTCTCTGTGCGCGGGTTGCGGGCACAATCAAATTTCTAATGTGGTGATAAATGCTGCTTGGGAGAATGGAATAAAACCCCATCAAATAGCAAAAATGAGTGGAATTGGTTGTTCTTCAAAGACACCTGCGTATTTTCTTGGTCAAGCACATGGTTTCAACACGGTACACGGCCGTATGCCAAGTGTATCCACTGGCGCAAGAATGACTAATACAGACCTCAAAGTGCTTGCAGTTTCAGGTGATGGCGATAGCGCAAGTATTGGAATAGGACAATTCATTCATGCGATTCGCCGAAATGTGAACATGGTTTACATCATAGAAAACAACGGAGTTTATGGCCTCACCAAAGGACAGTATTCTGCAACAGTTGAAAAGGGCTCAAAGAAGAAAAAGGGGCTCGTTAATGAAAGTCAACCGATTGACATGTGTAAATTAGCGGTTAATCTCGGTGCGACTTTCGTAGCCCGTTCCTTTAGTGGAGCAAAGAAACAACTAACTTCTTTACTCAAAGCAGCGCTCAGTCATGACGGTATTGCCATTATTGATGTGATAAGCCCATGTGTTACTTTTGCAAATAACGATGAATCTTTCCGTTCCTACAACTATGTAAAAGATAATGATACAGAATTACATGTTTATGATTACATACCACATTTTTCTCCGGTTGAGCAAGTTGATATTCCTGCTGGAGAATATGAGGATATTGAAATGCATGATGGTTCAATACTTCGTCTTGAAACGGTTGGCAAGGGCCATGATTCATCAAGTCCTGTGGCTGCATTAACTGCTATTCATGAAGCAGAAATTGACTCAAAACATGTGACCGGATTGCTCTATTATAATGCCGGCCAACCATCGCTTTCTCAATCCTTGAATCTGTCAGATACACCTCTTTATCAGTTGTCTGAAGAGGATATGCGGCCAGATGAAGCCTCTTTGGCTGATATCCTTACTAATTTCCGAAGTTGAATAAATAGAGTTGGGCGTCAACAACCTCTTTCTATCTTCATTTATTTCGTTTCATGCATTAGTGCTATACATAAGCACCCCGTTTGGGCAATTAATGGAGCAGTTAGACGCACTGAAAGCGGCGGCCTTGGCCGACCCTGTAACTGCCGCATGGGCTGCAATGATTTCACTTGCACTACTTTGGGGTGTGATGAAAATAATTCTATTCAATAGCCGTCGAAAAAAATTGCTTGCAGAATACGGCGAACTCGAAACTATTACCCCACCCACTGCAACAGGAAGTTGGCATCCTCTTCGATTAGGATTGATCCTTTCCGACTCCACTGAAGTTTCGGATCCTCCTACTGAAGACCCCCCTGAGGGTGAAGATGCACTTGTTGGCGAAGTAGCAAGGGAGGAATTAGTTGGTCTGAGAGCCCAATGGATATCCTCATCCGAAAATAGTAACGCCCTTGACGAACATGCGCAAGATGTAGTTAGCGGTTCAACTACTGGTGTGTCTATCGTTGATGAAGATGAAACCCAAGATGACCAATTTGACAAGCGTCTTGAGCGCGAAGGCGGTAAACGCGGCGTAATGCAAGTCTCATTAATGTGGGATAATTACAACGATTTAGATTTGCATCTATTTACTCCTTCTGGAGAGAGAATTTACTTCAATAACCGCCACTCCGATTGCGGTGGTGAATTGGATGTTGACATGAATGTCAAGCCTACTTCAAGAACTCCAATTGAAAATGTATTTTGGGAGGAATTGCCACCTCCAGGTAAATACAAAATCGCAATCCATCACTATTCAAGACATCGTCGTTGGCGAACAAAAGACCCCACTCCATTCAAAGTAAGGGTGCGTATTTTTGAGGACTCAATTGAGTTGGCAGGAAAGTTAAGTCGTGGTGACCCGATGAAGTTTATTCATACTTTTGTGGTTGCTGAACCTAAGGAAGATTCGGTTGAAGGGGATGAAAAATCTGATGATGATTTTGTTATTGAGGAAAAGTAACACAGACCACTATTACAATAAAATCTTATTACAATAAAATATGTTTCCCGCATTATGTTTACTAGGCCGGTAATTCAAGATAATTGCAGCAGTTGGTAGTCCCTCTCGGATTCGAACCGAAGTCGGGAGGACCAGAACCTCCCATGATGGACCGCTACACTAAGGGACTATGATGTCGGGGAGATGCCTGCCATATATCAAATAAACCACAATTAGGTGAACATTCAAAGGGCCTTAGGGAAAGCCAATCTATCTCCTTTTTGCTCTCAAATCGGGAGTTGTCAAACATATCTTCCAATAGGTGAGTTAAGAAACAGAAACTCGCCCCTACAAACCTCATTCTGTAAATCATAAAACGCCAAAGGCGTATTTTGACACCCAACCAATCATTAGAATGGTCATAAACCAACCTGCTCTAGTTCGAGCCAACGCATATTTGGCTTGTTTTTGTGTTCCTTCTCGCTCCATTTCTTCATACAACGGAGCAAGAGGATTTTCTCGGCTCATCATTTTGGCCAAAACGGGAGTAGGCTTGAAGGGGTTGGTCGCTTGGCACAATATATGAGCGAAGTACCAAGTGACTGGAAAATCACTCGCTCAGAACAACGCCCTCCACTCCCTTCGGCATCTCTAATGATAACCCGTGATGGTGAAGATGGGGTGGAAATACTAATCTGTCGCCGTGTAGAATCTATGCCTTCATTTCCTGGATATTGGGCATTCCCGGGAGGAGGAATTAGTCGTGTGGATAAAGCGGCAGCGGAGGTATTTCCAACTTTGCATGAAGACCCTGTGATGGGTGCGTCATTTGCTTGTATGTTGCGAGAATTAGTTGAAGAATTAGGCTGGGTAATTAGCGAAGGAAAAATCACACTCGCCGAGGAAGATGCGCGCAAGTTAGTTCTTGAAGACAAAGCCGCTTGGCTAAACTTAGCTACCGAATCGGCATTGCCCGTGGAAGTAAATGGTCTAAGGATGATTAGCAAACGCACAACCCCTGCCTTTGCTCCAATGCGCTTTGAAAATCGCTTCTTGCATTTTCATGCTGGAGCAATTTGCGATACCCCCTCCCCTCAACTCTCTGGACAGACTGAATTTGACCAAACTCGCTGGTTGACAACAGAGCAAATACTTGAGGAATGGGAAAATCATTCCCTCAAACTTCCACCACCACTCGTCACTCTTTTACAGAAAGTTTCCTCATTATTAGCCATTCATGTTTCTATGGAGGAGGTTTCCGAAGTTCTATCCAAAGAACAACCCGGTGAGCGCTCAATAATGTTTGCTAATGGCGTAGAATGCTTGCCCTTACCTACACATACTTTGCCGCCAGCGAGCACTACAAATTGTTACATCCTAGGCGAGGAGGGGGGTCCAAGAATAATTGTTGATGCCGCAGCCAAAACTCCTGAAGCACTGAAAATATTGCAAAATAAAATAGATTTAATTGAGCAGGATGGAGGTGAGATTATCGCCACAATTTTTACCCATCGCCATTCAGACCACATAGGTGATCTCAGTGCGATTTCAAATATTTATCAAGCACCAATATGGGCTAGTGCTGCGACTCACAAATACATCCCCAATTGTGATACTGATAAGGTCCTCAAGGAGGGTGACTCATTTACTCTCAGTGGGCCGAAGGGAGATGTTTCGTGGAATGTGCACCTTACCCCCGGGCATTGCGAAGGACATGTTTGCCTATCAAGTACAGCAGGAATTGTTGTCGGTGATATGGTTGCAGGAATAGGCACTATTTTGATACCTCCTGCGGAAGGAGATATGAACGAATATTTGCACCAATTGGAGCGCTTGAAGAGCATGAAACCCCACTTGTTATTTCCCAGCCATGGACCTGTACTACCACTTCCAGAAAAAACTCTAAATCACTACATCAAGCATCGTAATGCGAGGCATGAAAGGGTTGCAGAGGCCGTCAAATTGGGATTGACAGACTTGCAAGAAATTGCAGATTTCGCCTATGCAGATACTCCAAATGCCCATCCTCAATTAAAGGTGCAACAAACTCAAGCACACCTAATAGCATGGAAAAAAGAAGGACATGAGAAGGTAAATCTCATTTTGGAATCCATTGGTGAAACATTCTAACTTTCTCTTTTCGCATTGCCTCATTTACCAATTACTGTCGCTTTCATTCAT
>JABIHC010000173.1 GCA_018649825.1 Methanobacteriota archaeon | reverse complement strand
GTAACTGTAAGGGCACCAGAAATATTCCCACTACTATTGGTAGTCAATAACGGAGTGCGGTTAGTGCTATCAACGTCATTCCTTGGGTCGCCATCTCCATCACTGTCCTCTCCCCAATTCAAATCCCATGAAAAATCAATTGCCCCACCTTCAGGGTCAAAAGTACGGCTTGCATCAAGGATTGGAGTATCTCCTGATTTGACAATTGTTGGCATTTCAATATTTATTTGCGGGGCGCCATTGACTGAAATTTGAGTAGATGTGGAATCCTCGCCACCTTGGTCATTTACTACCGTTAATGAAACCACAAAAGTTCCCCAAGAAGCATATCTATGGCTGGTAAAACCAACTATGGTTTCGGAATTATTTCCATCGCCAAAATCCCAATGGAACTCAACGATTACCCCCTCAATGGGGTCAGACTCACGGGCATCAAATGTTACTGTTTCACCCGATTCAATATTCTCTGGATAAGCACGCATATCTGCTCTTGGGTCAACCGTTGGCGCCTCTAGTAAACTTGTACACCCAGATAGCATTGGTGCAATGAATAATAGCACGAACAATGCCGAACGAAGGGGTTTCCTTCGCATCATTGCTCTGCCTTGCATAGTCGTGGCGCTGTTTGCACCTTTTTGACGATAACCCTCGCCTGAGTAAAAACAATGGGAATTCTGCTTCACTTAATGACTTCCAACTGCAAGAATATTTGCAATTGATCAATCATAAACCATAGGCAAAAAGGCATTGGCTGCTTTTTCACAAGAGTTGGCAACATCATCTAAGCGCTGAAGTACCCTATACATGTGAATGGCTGCAAGTGCATCGTCATCACCATGCGAGAATACATACCCTGCTGCTTTATGTTCAGCCTTATCCGCTAAATGCTCGAGTTCATTTACTTCTTTAATCAATAGTGCCAACTCTGCGCGAGCGGATTTAGTATAACCGGATAAGGTCAAATCACGTAGACATTCAACAGTATCTTCATATTTTGCTGCCGTCTTATTTACTGCTTCAGCCATTTCCCTTAGCAATATAAGCGCCTCTTTGTCTTGATAAATCTCTCTAAATGATAATTGCTCAGCAACATTTTCAGCATAATCAGCAATACGATCTTGACGGGTTAGCATATGTAGGAATATATCTGTTGCCACCAACATTTTTATCTCGCGGTTAGCAATCATTTCTCTAATTGCAGCCTTGAGAATATCGGCTTCTAACTCTGAAGCAGAAGTGGCTTGTATCGCTTCGGAGGCGTCTTTACCATCTGCAACTAAATTAACTGCAGTAAGCATCTTTTCAACGGTTTGCTCAACAACTACTGCATGAGCATGGAATAATTCGAAGACGGTTGGGTCCATTTGACCATCAACTGCGCCCGCAAGTGCTTCTTCGACATGGATTTCGCCACCTCTAGTTTTCCAAATTGCATAGCCTACTGCCAAAAATGCTAGAGGGAATACGACAATCATATTTAGCGCATTTGAACCAGTCGCAATGTAAAGGATAATCGCTCCAAAAGCAGCAACTGGAACACTAGCAACCCAAGATGCGGCAATCTTACCGAATACTCGGAAATCAACTGCTTTTGCACCACCTGCTAAGCCCACTCCGACAACTGCACCGACCAATGTATGGGTAGTTGAAACTGGGACCGCAAGGAAAGGCATAGAAAAGAAAAGGATGGTTGTAGCGGCACCAAACTCTGCTGCGAAACCTCTTGTGGGGGTGATTTCAGTAATCTTCTTTCCAATTGTATCCATTACGCGGTATCCCCAAGTCATAACACCAATTGCAATACCGGCAGAACCGAGTAATACCAACCAAAGGGGAATGTCTGCTTGAGCAGATAGTTCTCCGCCTGAACTGATTATTTGGTAAACTGCAGCCATCGGCCCAATTGCATTTGAACGATCATTGGCACCATGAGCGAATGCCACATAAGCCGCTGTAATGATTTGCAACCATACAAATATTCGTTCGACACCTTGGAAACCCTCTCGCTTAGATTCAAAATTTCGAAGAACATATGCTAATATTGCAGAAGCAATTATTCCAATTACTAAAGCGACCAATAAACTATTTATTGGAAACCAAGCATTGTCTGCAAGTGGATTAAATGAACCATTTTCTTTTACTGGTAACCAATCATACTTGTCAGCAATGACACCATCGGCTGCTAATTTTGAGATGAAACCTTTGAGAGCCTTAAACTGTAGAGCAAGACCCAATACAAAGAAGGTAGGCAAGGCGAGAAGTGGTGCAATCCATTTTGCTCTTGCTATTGGGTCTGGGGCATCCAATATTGTTACTCTAACAATGTAAAATGAGATAAATGCCAAAATCGCACCAATTAATGGGCTTGCTATCCAGGACAAGACCACTTTTTGTACGACGAACCAATCAATTAATGACGTATTATGTTGTACCTCAAGAATTAATCCGACGCCAATTATTCCGCCAATAATGCTGTGTGTTGTTGAAACCGGCAAACCAAATCTTGTGGCAACCGTCAGCCAAACCGCTGCTGCCATCATTGCCGCAATGAATCCGAACATCAAATCATTTGCAAAATCCAAAGTTGCAGTGTCAAAATCAACTACAAGAATTCCCTTGCGCACAGTATCAGTTACTGCGTCGCCGGCGAAAAAGGCCCCACAGAATTCAAAAACAGCAGCAAGAACCACTGCTTGTTTTAGCGTAAGGGCACGCGAACCAACTGAAGTACCCATCGCATTTGCAACATCATTTGCACCGATGTTCCAAGCCATATAGGCACAAACAATTAATGAGAAGATGAGGGCAATCACCGTTAGGGGTTCCATCAAACATTGGTATTTGCGTTTGCTATATCATGGAGATAGTGGGTAATCTATATAGATGTATATATTCGCAATTGTATGGCCAACAATCCGGGTTCGAGAGATGTGCGAAAATTGCAAGTCACCGGCGGGGCAACATTTACCCTGAGTTTGCCGAAAAAATGGGTCGAGGAAAAGGGGCTTGAGGCGAGTGACGGGGTGCTTGTTGATTGGAGGCCATCGGGCGCATTGAGAATTACTCCAGCGGCAGGAATGGAGAGAACAACTAATCAAATAACTCTCAACATTGATGATATCCCCGAAGGAGCAATGTACGACCATTTGATTGGTGCATATCTTTCTGGGGCAGATGTGATTATCGTTCAAGATGAAAATGGAATTGACCGAACTACAAAACGCACAATTCGCTCAATGCTTCGCACAGTTAGAGGTTTTGAAATTGCCGAAGAGAAGGAGAATATGGTGAAAATGCTAACATTGATGAGTGCGAGTGATATGCCGCTAAAGGCAAGCATAAATCGAATGTATCAGCAATTAACATCACTAATTAGAGATGAATTTGAAGTGCTGAATGGTGGCAATAAAGAAATTATTGAGGACCACGAGGATAGAGAATTAGAAATTGATGCCATGAGATTATTGATAGATAGGCAGGTTGCATCATTATTAGATTCCTACTTGGTTGCAGATGCGCTTAAAATGGGCAGAAGGGAGGCTGTGGAATATGCAAATATTTCGCGCTCACTCGAAAGAATGGCGGACCATGCCAACCATATTGCTGCATTAATAATGAACACAATTGAATTACCCTCAATGGATTCGCTCATAGGGCCGCTC
>JABIHC010000126.1 GCA_018649825.1 Methanobacteriota archaeon | reverse complement strand
GGGGACAATACGTGCTATTTGTTCCTCACTTGCATTGAAAGACAGATTATTGACGAATAACATGCTATGCGCTAAGTATGCAAGTGCAAATCCTGGGTCGCTATATGATAATTCCTCATGTACAATGGCGGCAGAAATCGCATCCATTCCTGAACCACCATGCTCAACTGGAGCCGTGATTCCAAGTAAACCTAAGTCGCCCAATTTATTGAAAAGTTCGCGATTGAATTCTTCCTTCTTGTCAAATTCATGCGCCTGAGGCTCAACTTCCTCAGCCACAAAATCTCTAACCATTTCGCGCAACATTAAATGTTCTTCACTTGGGTTTGCAATGTCCATGAGAGTTCCCTCTATTACTGCGCAACTGTGCTAATGCTTTGATACTTACCAACGAATTCGCATCAAATACTAAGGGTGAACTCAAACCGAGAAAATAGTGTTGATATTAGATTCAGTACTACAAACGCTACGAAACAGAAAAATCTGCTTCCTAGTTTCGCTAATGTTGCTGACGGTTATCGTCTTGCATTCATCTTTGCCCTCGTAGCCTTGGCTCGGGCTTTTCGGACGCGCCTTGCCGGTTGAGCGGCTTTTTCGACATGACCATGAGGTATTGCTGAAAAATCAGATGGAGGATTAGAATGAGGTCCGTTGGCAGAAGCATCATTGTTAGATCGGCCGGGAGGCGCACGTACCTTCCGGCGCTTTACTCGGCGAACTCCAAGTGGCTTTGCTTCAGGTGGTAATGCATCAACTCTCTCAAGAACAGATTTGGCCCAACCAGTTGTGCTCGTTGGCCTCGTTGGAACGGCACTTGAATCTCTTGTCACACCCATCAAAACTGATAACGAGGCATCCATATGTCCCATCGCAGTCTTATCCTTTTGAACTTCAGTGGTTTCCCCACGAAGGTGTTTAGATTCTTCATCAACCATATCTTCCATAATAGAAAATAGAAATTTTCTAGTCATTGCATCCTGCTTACGCTCGCTCATTTGCATCCCATCCAGCCATCAGCGGCGCTGACGGTGGTATAACTATTGCCCGAGAAAAAACCGATTAGGAGCCGTTTTGGCAAGCAAATAATTTTGCCCGCTTTAGACATTTTCAGCAATTCTCTTCCTTTGTAATAATAATTGTCAGAAATGATGCCGTAGAAGGGAAATAATTTGAAACTGTGTGATTTGATTCATCCTTGGAACATTACCACAATATCATCTACTGGTAATCCTTGTTCCTTAGCAATTAAGATGAGACACATCCAAGGTGTAATTGGACCAAGTGCAAGTTGTTTCCTCTCCATCCGTCTTTCAACCTCAATTGCTTCAAGACCCGCTTTACGACCTACATATTTTATCAATCGAGGTACTAGTTTCATACGCGGGTCTATAGAGGATTCATCGGCATCTGCTTCGAGACTTGGGGAGGGCGGAGCAGTAATTGGCAAAGGAGCAATTGAGGGAGTAGGCGATGCATTGATTGCGGCAGCAGAGGAAACTACCGTATTTTCAGAAAAAGTGGTTGGATTGGTAAGGTGCTCGATTCTTGGGCAGAAACCGAGAGGCGCAGTAATTCCCTTGGTAGAAATTGCCGGAACATATCCCTCATCACATTGAACAAACCAACCAGATTCAGCGAGAGCAGTTACGGCAGATTCTGCATCATCTGTCGAAAACCATTGTAGGTCGAGGCACCAGGTGCGAGAAATATCAGCAGAAGGAATAGGAGTATTATCGCCCCTCCAAGTAGCCGCAAGTACACGACGGATGGTAAGACTAACTGGGTCATCCGCCATACCCTCTCCTAATGGGCGATATTCATTAACTTGCTCAATTATTTGTCAAGTCATCCGAAGGCAACATTTTCATATTAACCAAGCAGAAATAAGAAAGTCCTTTTCTAACGATAATACTCTACCCTCATTTGGTGCAAAATGCCAGTCAAAATCATTGGCGATATTCTCTGGTAAGTCATCCCACCATCCTTTCAGTACGCCATTAGATGTCGTCGTAACTACAGCATTCCTCCCAGTAATTGCTGCAATATGAAGCAGGTCTTGATGATGTGAATCTAAACTTGAGTTCAGCGGAGGCCAATGATCCAAAGTGATTTTTATCAGCGATTTATCAGTAGCCGCATGTAACATCTGTATCTCTTGTGAAGTTGTTGAATGGTCAATGCAGGCTTCATCGGCTCCGAGCAATATGCAATCCATAGCAATTCGGTGGTCTGTCGTGTGTGAATCAACAATGAGATAACCACAATGTTGAGAAAGTATCCTTATCTTTTCAACGGGTAATTGATGAGCCCCATTTCGAATTTCCACGAATATTTTTCGCCCTGCAATTTCTCTAGCAGAAATGGGTATGTTTCCAGGCTGCAGATGGTCTCCCAATAGCACATATCGGCGTATGATGCCGCCATCAGATAAAAGTGCCATTAAGTGCCTCGAAAGGGACTTAACAAAAAAACTGTTCCAATAACTTCTCGCTTGAAGATGTTAAGGAGTGTATATGTCTCCGCGAAGAAATAGAGTTCCACCTCATCTTCGTGCTGTCTATCAACTCATTCGCAAATACCCTGGGGTGAGCAATTCACGAATTGTAGAAATGATGAAAGGAGATGAAAGAGTAATCGATTATATCTCTGAGGAACTTCTTGCAGTCTCAATGCTCACTGAGTTGAGAAATATGGTTGCTGAAAATAATGCACCAAGCATTGTTTCTCGGTCACTTGAGATCCACGATAGAATGGCGAGAGCCGGTCTAGGTGATGGCTTTAGGTACATTGTGCGGTCGGTAGAACATGGCGATTACATCGGTGTCAAGGACATCCAAAATGAATTGCAACGATATTCAAATTCCTTTCAGAAAAAGTTCAATGCAAGATTAGCCACAATTTCACACGAATATGTGGAAATTAACAAAGTGTATCAAGAATGGTTGCGCCTAAGGTACATTAGCAACCCGATTGTGCAAAAAAATCTGTCTAATAATCCTGCCCTTGCCGAATGGTAAACTGCTGCATATAGCCGCATTTCTATCATATGAAATGCCTTGAAGAAGGAAATGTTTAGAATTAATTACTCGCTATTCCATCACTCAACGCGAATAAATTTCCCCTCATCTATCGACTCCCATATTCCAATATTTTCCCCAACATAGAAAGTGCCTTCGGGGCGATATTCATATTCACCACCCCACGGCAGTTGCTCCCAATCGCTGACCGTAGTTCCAATAGTAAGTAAAGAAGGGCTTGAAGATACAGGGGTTGCATTATTTGCATTGTCACCATTTTCGCCAGTCGCAACGACTGTTGCGTCAAAGGTCTCTACAACACCATCATTTGCGGCTTCCGATAATAATTGGGCGGAATTATCGACGCCAAACGAGGGACTAATATCCTCTATAGAAGGAGATATGGAGGCTAAGGCATCAGCAGCACTTGCCATGTCCATTTTGGGAAGCGGCTCCTCTGAAACAGGCACAGAGGTGGATTTGTGTGGAAGATTTGGAGGGGGGCCTTTCCTTCCACCTTTATCTCCCCCGCTAGGTTTTGTACGCGCCGAGGACGGGGGACCCCCTGGTGGACCGGAACTTGGGCCTGCACTTGATTCAGTATTCGCCAATGAGCCACCAGTTTCCCGTTTTTTGCGAAGAATAACAAATGCAATAGCAACTACTACTAGGAGAGAAATACCACCCATTCCGAAGGGAGACATAAGAATATCAATGATTACTTGGGAATCGGGATTTAGCGAAAAATTTGCAGTTGCAATGTTATTTGATTCATTGAGCTCCGCAATTTGCTCGCTACTATCAATCATTGCAGTGAGAGTCCAATCGCCCGTTCCATTGGGAGTGATGGCGAAGCCCATTATCCACTCACGCCCTGACACTAATCCATTTGTGCGAGCGTTACGAAATGCAACTACCGGTTCTTCCTCGCCGTTTTGCAGCCAAATTGTGAGATTAAATTGACGATCAATTGTTTCATCGAGATTCGTCACAACAACCTCTGCGAGTATTTCCTTATTTACGGACAATTCTGACATCGACTGCTTCCAATTCAATTCCACGTCAAGGTCGGGTCCGTTTGATGGCATCAACAAGGAAAACCAAGGGGCTGATTGATGATTACTTACATCTTCCACTAATTCAAGTGCATTACCTGCATCATCAAATCCCTCTACCCAACAAGCGAAATTTGCAACTTCAGACAATTGGGAAGCATCACCTATGTGTTGGATATCCATCTTATATTGGAATAATACCAATTCACCAAAAATAGTATCCGGAGTGGCAAAGAAGGTCACAATTGGCCAATCACCACTAATTGCCTTCACTTGGCATGAGATTGTAAGATTGCCTGTCCAACTTTCAGCCTCCAGGATATTGACTATTACAGATACTTCATTAAGTGCATACCGGCTCTCCATGACTACTTTTTGTGAGTCTTGAAGAATTGGTGCAGTGCCATCAATATGGATATCTGGTAGATCAAGAGATGCAATTTCAGTTGAATCGGCAGTATCTCTTATTGAGATTGTTGCATCGAGCAGACCTTCACTCTGTGGCAATTGAAAAATTGCAGTAATTGTACCGTTTTCTGCAAATACTGTACTGACTCCAATCCAAGATTCGCCTTGAATGGTACCTTGCCAGTATAGTGAAAAAGGGCCATTAACCAATTGCCCCGAATCGGTGTGAATTAATTCTATTGACCACGCCACTTCATCACTTGGGATTGCATAATACTCATTCACTATAGAACCTTGCACTAAGCCGGAAATATCAGTCAAAGATATTGTGTTTGAGGTCACTTCTTTTGAGAGATACCATGTTGAATTTTTACTCCAGTCATCATTTACGCCATCAATGTCAACGACAGAAATATCAATTCGCCCCGGAATTAATCCTTGGTTTTCGAAAGACCAGTCTGCAGAAAACTCCACATCCAAAGTTAGTACTTCGGAAATAATTGCAGATTGACAGGAGGTCTTGTCGGTAATTAATCGGCCATCCAAATTCATGCAAACCCCCGTCTCAACAACATAACGAATACCTAGGTCATTATCTCCACCTAGGGTAAGAGTCAGTTCTGTGATATCTGAAACGGAGTTATAGTCTGAAAGATCAATGGACCAACCAACTATCTGATTTGGTTCAATCAACTGCCCTACGCCGTGGATTTCTTCGGTGAGATTGCGTAGAGTGAGGACTTGAGCAAGCCTTGCGTCACGTGTTTGCCATTCAAATTCAATTACCCCATTACCCATTTCACCAATTGGGCGGCCTGCTTTATCCACCCCCTCTATCTTTACCTTAACGATGCCATGGTCTGGATTATTTGAATCATTCAATGAGAGATTGACAAACCAAAGTCCGTTGCCTCCCTCAAGGCCCCATTGACTCAAGTAATATTCGCTAATATCAGCAACACCATTTGAGTTGGAGTCGTTATTGCCCTCAATCCAGACAAATACCTCTGTTTGATCAGGATCGGGGCCGCCGCTATCACCAATCAATGCTGAAACATTCTGCATTTGATGTGAATTAACATATGAGTTATTTGCAGGGACGCTAGAAAGAAGTAGGGCATTGTCACCATCGCTCGTAATATCAATATCAACCCCATCCCATACAAGGTCAATCCCTAATCCAGTTCTAACCTCTAGTTGTAGGTTGATGAAGCCGGAAACCCCGCTTGGTAAAGATACCAGTGAATTGTTTCCAATACCCCATTCTTCAGTCCAATTATCCCATCCAATTCCATTTGTTAATTCGGTTGTTCCTATTACCCGCCACTCAAAATTGCCATGTTCTATTGTACTTCCGTCAACAAATTCAGCACTTATTTGCATGTCCAAAATTTGCCCGTCAGTCAATACTGCACCATCATGAATTTCAACCGCAGTACTATTTATCGTTAAATTTGAAATACCAACAACAAGTTGTTGATCAATGCTAACTGGTGCCAATTCAAGATAATTCAATGCGTTGATAATATCTTGACCTGGAACAATATTTCCTGTCCTAAACATGATGTGAGTAGAAGGTTGAGTGTCAGAGATACTCAAATTCCAATCTACAAATGTCGTGTCACCGACAACAGAAGTTGAAACAATAGGAAGCAAATACAGCAACCCTTGAGGGTCATCTATTGAAAGGACACTACCATTCAACATCAAGGTGGTCGCATCACCTACACCCCCTCCTCCAGAAGCAGATGGTTGTAAAGTCAGCCAAAATTCTGTACCTGCGTCATCTGCGTGCTCAGTGCTGACCGAGAAACTCTGACCCAAAGGGTGAATGACGGCTGGAAGAGGCGCGTTAAATGCTGCATGTGCAGCATCAACACTTACGTTTGAAAGCGTAGGAATTACCCAATTCTCAAGGGATGTTGTCGCCAATCGAACCTTGTACTGCAAAGCATTCGTCACCCCTGGTACATTCAGGGCATACTCGCCGGCTTCATACCAAGATTGTGGAGTTCCGTCCGGACCTTCCCAAGAGCGCATGCCGGCAGTAATTTCATCATACCCATACCTAATTTGGAATGTCACACTGGTGTTTTCAGGCTCAATGGCACTGACATTTATTGTTCGCAATTGTGCATTTGCCGAAGTTGCGGGCCTTAAATCAAGCATATTACTGATAAGGAATCCATCCACCATTTCCACCTCCTCAATTCGTTGAATATCATCCATAAATTGAACCGCCCATGCCGAGTAAGGATTTGTTGACATATCTCCTCCAAAAGTATGAACTGTGCCATTTATTGCAAGAATGGCATGGTCTGCAGAACTAACAAACAAATCAGGGAAACTGCGCCAAGTATCCGTTTCAGGATTCCATGAGGCAACTTTCCTAACTCCAGTCCCACCCATGACGAGAATCTCATCATGCCTTACAACACCACTCAATCCAGAAGAAGTAAAGGGCATTGTAGAATTAAGATGAGTCCAATTATTCAAAGTTGGATCATATACTTCAATCACCTTTGAAGGAGTCGGTGCGCCCCAAGACCAAGTTTTCACCCCCCCTCCAAGCGCATATAATTTACCGTGATAAGGAACAAGAGCGAAGGCAAATTTTGACTGATTCATATGTGCCATTAGGGCCCATGAATCATTTGCTAAATCATACCTTAAAGTCCGATTTACAGCATCGGTACCTTGAGTATTTTTCACGCCCCCTGCAACATAGATATATTGCCCCAATGCTGCGATTCCGGCATGCCCCACCTCCTTTCCATGGGGCATTGAAGAGCCATTCCACCATGTAGAGTTTGTAAAATTATAAATCATTACTTGACCCTTACTTGAAACAGAAGGATTGCTCGTACCCGGCCACCAATCGCCAATAACTACAATATTGTCATTCATTATTACCGCATCTGCATAGGCAGCAGGTTTTGGCATCGGCGCAATATTCTGTATGGTTTCAGTTTCAATATCAAATACCTCAATTTCTGAGGAAAAATACTCATCTCCAGTTTGCCCCGGAACGGGGTCATATTTCCCACCCATTATCCAAGTGAGATTTGTACCAGGGATGGCAATTACAGCGGCTCCAGTTCGGCTTATCGATAGTGAAGATTGTGAATTATTCCAAGTTATCCCCGGCCTATTTAGGATAGCCTTTCCATCATCTCCAACGGATATTCCAACTTTGGTGACACCTGTATCATTCCAGTCATCCTCGTACAAGGATACTTGGGAAGTGAAAACGTCCGAAAGAACCTCAATATCACCTCGTGGCGATTCATCTTTGCCATCATCACTTGACTCGTCTCCGCCATCAGAAAATATTCCTGCTGGGCCGAAAAAATCACCATCGTTTTGAATTGCAATATCAATTAGCAAAGGATTCATTGCCAGCAGCAAAAAAATTGTCGAAACTAGAATCTGCTGAATCCTGCGCTCTCGCATATCCATTAGGCTGCGTGTGCCGACTTTGTGCATTTCGGACGGGCGTTCATTTGAAAAGGCAATAATTTTCTGCATTGAAAGCATAATGCTGCGAAATTATTGTCACAAAAATGTCAGAATTGACAAAAAATAATATTGTCAATTAAGTGAAGGGTTCAAGGAGGGTGGCCACTCTCCGGGCCTCGGACAGGACCT
This sequence comes from Methanobacteriota archaeon, assembly GCA_018649825.1. GTDB lineage: Archaea > Thermoplasmatota > Poseidoniia > Poseidoniales > Poseidoniaceae > PSPT01. Next base: position 8,526 of record JABIHC010000126.1, on the reverse strand, counting down.
CTTATGTCACGCGAATATATCGCCCGGGACCCGAGAACGGGTTTACCGCTAAATGTCGGCAACGCACCAAAGCGCAAGAAGGTTGAGAGTGTAATTGATGAAGGACCCTGGTCTATTATTAGGGCTGAAGACATCATTCCACTCGCAAGTGGCGAGATTAATTCAGTCACAGTTAATTGGAAATGGAAGGATATGAAATTGGGCAAAGCCTCTGGCGTTAGAGCACTATCACGCCTCATTGGAATTCAGATTCATCACGTTCACAATATTCTTGAGGAGGCATTGATTGATCAGGATGATGAGGTTCGAATTGCTGCGCTTCAAGCATTACCTTTGGTTGCAGAACAACATTCAGGCGAACTTTTTGAAGTGATGGAAGTTCTTCTTGATGACCCTGTTGTTGAAGTTCGCCAAGCAGCCAGCAAATGTTTAGGCGATGTAGCCCCCGTATTTCCTTCTGCAACTCATTACATGATGATTGATGAATTGCGCCACCCAGTAAAGAGCCGCAGAAAAGAAGCGTGGCGTGGATTGCGCAGAATGGTAAAAGTGTGGCCCGATGTTGTAGTTGATCATTTAGACGACATTCTTCAAGAAGATAATGTGGAGTTAAGAAGGGAGTCTGCAAAATTACTTCGTGGCTTAATTGAAAAGGGTGGTTCACCAGTTTGGGATTTAATCACATGGTCGATGCAAGATGAGGATGTACAAGTTCGCCGTTTTGCTGCAAATTCATTATCCACTCTTGCAAATCATTATCCAAAAGTTGCTCTATTGGTTGTTGAAATTGGAATATTTGACGATGATGATAAAGTACGAGATAGGATTGTAAAATGCCTAAATGTTCTCGACACCACTTCAATGCGATTCCGCAGTCTTGTCATGCAAGGTGTACGTCATCGAGAGGTGTCTGTTCGCATGGCTTGCATCCGCTTAGTGCCGCGATTCTTGAGTGAGATAGAGGCTAGAGATTTGGCGAACGAATTAATCCGTCAGGAATTGGACCCTGAGATTATTGAACGACTTGAATCTATGATCTTTGATGAAGAGTTGGAAGGTGATGAAAGTTCAAAGAATCGCTTCCTCCAACCAGCAATTCCAATCCCTGATAGAGATAAGGCAATTATGGCTTTGGAAGAAGTGGTTCTTGATGGCAATTCAATTTCACCTAAACCCAAACATGATACTCCTATTGTTGAATTTCCCGAGTCAAATACCGCTGCTAGCACTGCTGATGGCGAAAGGAATACCGCACATCGCAATCTCTACAAGCGAAAGAATCCAAATCAAGCTGCGGACTCTCAAGATGAAACTAAGGACAATACATCAGAAGGTAATAGTAAATCCAAACAATCTGCGAACAAATTCAAGGGATACAAGAGTATTAGCCAAGATGATTATTTGGATGATGATGATTTTGACAATGACTTTACCGATCCCGAAAATAGCGATAGGTCGGATGATTCAGACTTGTATTGACTGAGTTTGTAATTACTTACTTAAGTTAATTCCTGCATCAATCCATCTTCAATTTATCAATTCCACCCACCTCTTCTTTTACACTTATTATTCACCGCAATTTACCCACAAGTGCTTTGAAAAGCAACAATTCACTCGCAAATTTTCCCGCAAGAATGAGTCTTTGGAAGCCATTATTGTGTTAATGATGAAATATGAATGTACCTATTTACTTCGGCAGGGTTAAGAAGGCTTGCTCGGTCGCCGCTTCGCTAGGTGTACATTCATGGCTGTCAAATTCAACGATAAGGCTGACCAATTCGAGAAACTATGGGAAGGAGAAACCCCAAAAGGTTACAACCGTACTAAGTCTCTTAAATTCCGCCAATACATATTAGAACATGTCCGGCAGACTCGGCGTCCACTCACTCGTGAGAACGCAAAAAAGTACTGGATGGGAACTCTACAAGAGGAACTCCGTGACGCCGAGCTTTGATCTATTCCTGGGTCGCAACGCCTCAGTGGCCCCTAGACCAATGAGGCAAAATGGTGATCCATAATGCAAAAAAAATTCACAGACTGGGACCTAGATGATGATATTCAGCAGGGTGTTGCTGCCCTCGGTTGGATAGAACCAACTCCCATTCAAATTGAGGCTATTCCAGTTGCGCGTAAAGGCGGCGATATTATTGGGCAAGCTCGCACTGGTTCTGGAAAAACCGGCGCTTTTGGGATTCCAATATTAGAATCTGTTAATGCAAGTGGTGAATTACAAGCATTGCTTCTTTGTCCAACTCGTGAATTAGCGAACCAAGTTGCCGAGGAGATGCGCCTTATCCAAGGTGCCAAGGGAATTATTATCGCCACTGTTTACGGAGGAACTGATATTGACAAGCAAGCCAAGCAGTTGGATTCTGGTGTTGACATTATCGTTGGAACACCCGGCCGAGTAATGGATATGACAAAACGTGGACACATAGATTTAGAAATTCCGCAAATTCTTGCTCTTGATGAAGCAGACCGCATGCTTGACATGGGATTTATGCCTGATATCCTTTGGGTATTGGAGAAAATGACAAGCCGTTCACGCACCCTCCTGTTTAGTGCTACTTTCCCCCCCGAAATTCTCGATGCGGCCAACCAATTCATGAGTGAGGCCGAATTTGTACAAATCGGCGATATGGAAATTGATTTGCCACCAGTTGACCTTTTCAACATTAATATCGGCCGAGGCAACAAATTGTGGGCGCTCGGACGACTCTTAACCATTCAGCAACAAAGAGATGGACAAACAATTGTATTTACCAATACAAAGAGAATGGTTGACCTTATCGTAGAACGCCTGCGAAAGTGCAGAATTGAGGCAACCGGATTACACGGAGACTTAGCACAAAACAAGAGAGAAAAAGTTCTCAACAGTTTCAAGGCTGGTGAATTTGCAACCGTTGTAGCAACTGATGTAGCAGCAAGAGGCCTTGATGTCGATGGCGTCACAATGGTAGTAAACTACGATATTCCAAACGATGTTGACTCATTCATTCACCGAATTGGTCGTACCGGAAGAGCAGGGCGCAGAGGAGAGGCTTGGTCATTTACCTCACGGGACGATGCCCCTTTACTCAATAAAATTCAAGGGACTTACGATTTGGTTATCCCAGAAGTAGATACACCCGAATTGCCCGAAGGTGTTGACAGAGATCCAGTAAAATGGCGAGAGGATTTTGGAGAATTGTCAGATGTTTTCGGCATGGTAAAGATTGGAATCAATGTAGGTAAAGAACATGGTTTGTCAAAATTATCACTTCTTGAAGCAGTGTTGAGTGCCGTGAAAATGGATGAAATGGCAGTTGGGGACATATATCTTAACCAGAATGATTCAATTGTTTGTATTCACAAAACCAAAGTAAGTTATGTTATTGATGGACTAAACGGCAAGGATATTGGCGGGCAAAAAGTTTCCGCAAGCACCTCGCTTTGATTTGTTGCATTACTGACTACCAGCGGCTTTCCAAAGCCTAAGGATATTTTCAAAGATTGGCAAATGAGTCTATTCTTCGCTATCAGCATTGGCTGAATCGATATCCACGGGCTCACTCTCATCCCGCCTACTAATGTCGAGAACTGAATAACCGATTCCAATTCCTCCAATAACTAGCATTGACCAGATATATCCTAGTTCGTCATTCCAAGCCTGCTCAGCATTTGCACACGATTGGGAGACTTCTGCAAATGCATCACATTGGTCCATGGCAACTCTCGCAGTCGCGAAATCTGAGTCGGTGAGAACTATTTCAAAAGCAATGAGCACCAAAATGATTCCAAGAATTGCCGTTGCCCATTGCAAATTGGACCAGGTGTCATTCCAGCGGATTTGTAATGGGCCTTTCGCTTCAGTACTAGCCGCACTGACACGCTTGGGTCCACCAACCCAGTAAAACCATGCAACCCACATTAGCAGTAGCACCGCAAGGAAGCCCCATTCATAGACAAATTTGTGGAAGTACCACATGTCCTGAACACAATGCAACCCTCTAGGGTCAGCAGCACAACCATCATACGCCAATGGATAAAGCACCAAAAGACGAACAATATTGAGGACATATACCACACCACACATTACGGCAATAGTACGCATCTTTAACTTCCAAGGGACTCTTTCGGTTAATAGAACAAGTGTGGAAATGAATAGCATTTCGTGAATTCCAGCACATTCATCAGAAACGTAGAGAGCGACGACTCCATGTGGAAAAACTGCATTATTAAAATCAACCCGCGTTAGCCAATCATTATGATAAGAAAGAGTGGCAGTACCTTCGCCAAAAATTAAGTTTGTCAGGTGTGACCAAATCCATGCTTCTGTTACTTGAATCGGTGCAAGAGTATCGCTCGGTTGGGTAATAAACCAGTATAATGCTTCAATTAATAATAAAGCAGCAGGGATTTTGAGGTAGGTCCAGCCTAATTGCCCAACCTCGCGCCAAGAAAGGTCATCGGGCTCACTCGCTCCTTTTGCTTTGCTTGGACGAGACAAGGCATCCGACTTAGCCAACCCCCCCCGCATAATTGCTTGAGGTAGGTCCTCACCTTCAAAGCGTGCGGTATTCATTGTGAAAAAGCGCCCTAACGGATAGGGTCTGTTCGTCAGCGGCATAAATGCATTCAAAAGTGTCGGGCGTGAGCGCATGTTGTGTTAGAAGTTGTTCCATTCGGCGAGGGTTCTGCTCTCAAGCCGACTCATTCACTCAATGTATTAGGTTTTTTTTGCCCAGTTCCGGTTGCTGAAACACGAAAAATCTTGCTTCAAATGTCTGTAGGCGAGATACTTGAAGTTTGGGCAGATGACCCAGAGGTATTGCACGATATGCCATTATTGCTAAAGCGCTGTGGTGATTGCCTGTTATCAGTTGAGGAGCGTATCGGCGAATATCGCTTGCTAATACAAGTACAACAAGGAGGAGTCTAGATGATTGACCAAGTTGATGTTGAATTAGTTGAAAAGGCAGACATTCCATCTGAGGCTAGGCTTCCTACCATACATGGTGAGTTTAGGATTAGAATTTTTCATGAAGCAAATACAGGACTTGACCATGTCGCATTGACTCTTGGTGAAATGGCTGGACCTGATCCCGTTTTGGTTAGAATACATTCGGAGTGTTTGACTGGAGATGTTTTGGGAAGTGTGCGTTGTGATTGTGGACGGCAATTAAATGAAGCATTAGACCGAATCCAGAAAAAAGGCTGGGGTGCATTACTATATTTACGTCAAGAAGGGAGGGGGATTGGCCTGCACGCAAAAATCCAAGCTTATCATTTGCAGGACGAAGGCGCCGACACCCTAGAGGCAAATTTGATGCTCGGACTGCCTGCTGATGCACGCAACTATAGAATCGCTGCCGAAATGCTGAGTGCTTTGAAAATAGAGGCAGTAAATCTGCTGTCAAATAATCCAGATAAGGAAAATCAACTATCTGAACACGGAATTAAAGTTGTTGATCGGACCCCTTGGGTCGTTGGCGTTGGCGATGACAACCGGAGATATTTACAAACCAAGGCTAACCGAATGGGCCACGATATTTCAGAGAAAGACCTCAAATAATGATGTGTGGTTTTTGGCAAAGGGGAGAAAATTGCTCTCCGCAATACGCACTTCGATGTTAAGGAGGGCCGTGGCCGGGAATTGAACCCGGGCCGGCAGGACCACAACCTACCGTGCTAACCCCTACACTACCACAGCCACTTGTATTTTGACCCACAGAGGCTCGGTATTTCAAACCATCCGTATGGCTCTTGCCGGAACATTTCACCAACGCATTGAAGGAGTGGCTCGTCAGCATGGGTTACATGGGCACAACAATGCGGCAAAGCACCTCCTCCTTTCGTGCAACTTTTGTCATGCTAATTTTCGTTTCAAGTCTTGTGTTATCCACTGGAAATGTTGCAGCAAGAAGTGTTCATTCCATAGATACTTTTGACTTATTACCGCCTACACCATTTGCTGACCAAAACGATTGGAATCTATCCACGCAGGTTGCATATTCCCCTGGGACTCCTGCCGACTACACTACTGCAATGGTGACAGATAACCATCTATCCTTTACCCATCAAAGACCTTTGAATACCCAATCAACCACTTTGTGGGCAACCACCAATACTACTGACGGACATGGATATTCTACTGGTGCTGCCGATGGCGGCTATGCATGGTCCGCAGGGCCTGAGATTACAGTTGGTTCTTTTCCAACAAATGGGCTAACCTCTAATTCATTATATCAAATGGAATTAGTTCTTTCTTTTAATGTCCCAGATGCCCTACAGCAAGATAGCGTACGAATTTCCCTCAATTGGAATGGCAGTACAAATGATCTGGTAAAGGAGTTCCGCCACACACAATCTGCTTTGAGCTATATGGATTCACCTTATTGGAGTATTGATATTTCTGATTTAAACCTCACTTGGACCGAATTACCAGACCTTTGGGTTACAGCAGACTATGTTTCAGTTGGAGGTACCGATGACTCGCGTTTAGAATTGGACGCAGTTGGACTTCACGTTACCTATCAGGCAATGTGGTTTGGTATAGAATCGGCTACTGCAGAGTCTTATGTCAATGGGGAATGGCCAGTTGTTGAATTAGATTTAACTACCGGGGAGCATGAAGAAATCATTCAATCTTCTTGTGGGCTCGAATTATCTGTGGGAAGTATTTCTGGCACTTGGGATTCAGATGCACTTTCTCTTCCACCCAGCCAAAACTGGGGACGCATACACTCCACTGGAAGTTGGACGGGCGATATTTATGCATCAGTTAGCGAGGATGGAGATTCATGGACATCTCCAACACTAGTATTGGATCACTCTCAAATGCTGCCTACGGGAGCATTCTTAAAAATAGAGATTGAATTAACAGGAGGGTGTTTGGAATCTCTAAAGATTGATTACAATGACCCCACATTAACTGTTGACTGGATGGTTAGTGGAGATCATGTTGGATTGAATAATAGTGCATCTTGGGTTCAACTTACACTTGAGGGAGATTTGATATTCAAGGAATACCTAGTCGGCAATGGGAATTTTTCTCAAACGGTTAAAGTCGGCGAATATTTACCTGCTGATGGAGATGATCTTGATCTAGTGTTTGCTGCAGTATATACTTGGGAAAGTGATGGCACACCAGGTAATGCTCTAGTTCAAATTGAGGGAGTTTCAATCAACGGAGGATTCCATGTTGAATGGGATGAGAATCCAGTTTGCATGGCAAATGAGGACCTACAATTGACCGAGGACGGAGGTGGCAGATTGATTCCAATGCTTCTTACTTGCAGTGATGATCGAACATTAACTGCAAACTTGGGAGTCGCTGTATCTCAAGACAATACCGATAGCATTGAAGTTGATATGGTTGACGACCAATTGCGAATACGATTACTTTCAGAATCAAGTGGCAGCACCCTCGTTTCAATAGAAGTTTCCGATGCAGCAGGCAATAAATGGTACGACACTTTCTCGGTAAATGTTGCTGCGGTGAATGATGCTCCAGTATTGGACCAAATTCAATCAACCATGATTATTGGCCATGGGGAATACGCGTTCCTTGACCTTTCATTCTCCGACATTGATTCACCGGTTTCATCATTGGATGTTCAGACATCATATTCTTGGGCAGTTTGGGATGAAGATGCAGGGCATCTCGTATTGACTCCAACGCAACAAGGAACTTTTGACCTTGAGATTATTATTGACGATGGAGATTTAACTGCAGTTCGACACATCAGCATAGAAGTGGCAGCATTTGCTGATTTAGTTATTGAGGGGATTGACGTTATTGGAGATGTAATTGCGGGCACTGAAGTAGAGATTCAGGTACATGTACGTAATACGGGTCAAGCAAGTGCAACATTGGTTGAAATTAGATGCGAAGGAGATGGTCAGTTAATTAGAGCAACAACGATTGCTGAGATAAATTCAGGGCAAGTCAGGACTGCAACTTGTGCCTGGATGGCACCAATGGATGATGATGCAGTTTTGCTTCAGGCAACTGTTGACAAAGGCAATGACATTGCAGAAACTGATGATGATAACAATATCTTAACCAAGGCAGTAAATGTATTCCCGTCCGAGGATAATGGAGGAGGTAGTAGCGATGGAGTTACCGAGGGAATTAGCCTTTCACCAACAGTAATGTGGGGCGGGACAATACTTGGTTTAGTCGTTCTTATCGCGCTTTTCGTAGTATTCAGTCCTCCTGCGATCAGGAAAATCGAGTAAATAGAGTATTTTGGATGCTTCCCTCAGTTTGCAATCGTTTCGCGACCCGTAGGGCGGATAATCCGCTATTTATGCTTAAAGTTCATAAGTAGACTGTTACAAGTCAAGTTTACTTCCGTGGCCGTGGGGGCCCTTCTCCTCTTGGGGAGATGAGGGAGAGGTGTGTGGGATATTGCGAGAGCTGAAACTACGATTGGAAACAGATGAATGGGAATATGAGGAATACGTTGAGGCTTGATTTGAGCATTTAGGTTTGGTTTTCTGAGCCTGTTTGTTTGCGTTGTGTCAACATTATTGTATTGC
>JABIHC010000171.1 GCA_018649825.1 Methanobacteriota archaeon | reverse complement strand
GTAGAACCTGGTGCTACTTTGCAGGTAGATTATTACCTCTAATGATGTAAATAATGCCAAAAATCCCATCCAAAATGTGGGATAATATTTTGCAAATCAATCCACATTTTTCGTCCGACAAATCAATACAAGGGTGAAAAAAATCCCCAAAGGGGATATGTTTTCCCCTTGCCCACAAAAGGGAGCATTCAAGTGATTGGTTAAGTTGCCCAATACACTAGGTGATACTATGTTTGGCATATTCCGCGGCTCTCGCCCATCCAATAATGCGATACCATCAAAAAATTTGACCAATTATTCTAAGGAAATTGCAGCAATTGTTCTCACATTACTAATGCTTCTCACTCCTGCTTCGGCATTTATTTCTAATTGGAATGGTCCAAGTTCAGTATCTGGTACCTCACAATCCATTTCTGATGCTTGGCAAGTGCCGGGTAATTCAACTGTATTGGATGCGTGGCTCCATATTAACGAAGATGGAATGACCTCAAATGGTAATGGAACAACTTGGGCTGCGGCCGATGTCCCAGGAAACATGTCTGTCGGTCAATTTTCTGGAAGTGTTCTCGATCATTTTGATGACTCCCTGAGCCTTTCTCCAAATGGCAGTTTTTCTTCAGTAGATGGTTTTACTAATTCATCATATCAATTTGCACTAAATTGGTCCAATAGCGGTTCACTTTGGAAAGTGGATGGCCTAACCGGAATTAACGGGACAGTCGTCGGCAATTCTCGGACCGTACCACACGGTCAAATCCCTGCTGCACCTCATGGGGGAGGAATATCAGCCGGAACTCTACCTGGTTTTGGCATACCCTCCGGTTCAAGCGGTTATCTTGAGACCCCATCGATTCTACTTCCTGCATTAATTAATAATTTTTCTTTTAGTTTCTGGCATTGGTATCACTTGGATACTCCTGCAAATGGAACAGGTGATGGCGATGGTGCATGGTTAGAGATAAAGTTGGATAATGGTAATTGGACTTGGATTGAACCTCAAGGTGGTTATGATAACACCATCGACCCAAATATTTCTTCACCCTCTGGCGCTCCCACAAATGGCACACATGGATTCCCTGTTTTCGCAAATACACATTCAAGTGGATGGCAATTTGCAAACTATTCCTTGGATAACTTGTCTGGAATAAATAATGCATCAAATATTCAATTCCGCTTCCAAGTTGCGACTTTGGCCACTTCAACCCCTCGTCCCGGATGGTTCCTTGATGACATGGAACTTACAAACGAAGGCAACTCAAGTGGAATGTGGCATCATGGTTGTAGCGCACCGACTGCAGCAACTTGTTCGTATTCAAATAATGCAGATGGAATATTGGAATTTACAACAATTGATCTCTCAAACGCAACTGGAACGGTAACTGCAAGTTTTTCTGCTCAATGGGATCTTGAAGGTTCATCATATGATAATTGGTGGTTAGAGGCTAGTTCAGACAATACTACATGGACCGATATCACTTCAAATAGCGTCACATATTCAGCAGTCGGAGGAGGAAATGGTGTCCCGACTGGTGGAATAGTTATTGGCGGCACCACTTACATGGACGATTCAAATGGCTGGCATAGCTTTGACTTTGATTTGCCAACCGGTTATGCAGGAGACAATACAACATGGGTGCGTTTCCGAGTTGAAACAGATAGTTCAGTTCAGTATGGTACCCCGCAAGATAATTTTGAAGGCCTAATTGTCGATAATCTTGTGGTACAAAGTAATAACTCAACTTATTATTCAAATGATTTCAATAGCGCTAACTCAGCCACCCATTCTGGTTTGAATGGTAATGCTGATGATTGGTCTTTCATAGTTGCAGGAATTGGATATATGAGTTTCACCTATGGCTTTGAGGACTCTCAATCTTTGCCTCCAGGTGGTTGGAATATTGCTAATGCCGGCACTACGGGTTGGGAATTTGGCACTCAAATACTAGTTGGTCCATCTTCATGGCCAAGTGCGCCTTCTGGATTTGGCACTGATTTATCTGGTTCTTATCCGAGTAGTGCATGGGATCACCTTTACTCGCCAACATACACAATTCCAATTGGCGTAAATGCACGACTGGTTTTTGACCACTGGATTTGCGCAGAGCCCGGATGGGATGGTGGAGCCGTATTCTATTCTCTAAACAATGGTTCATGGACTCATTTTGATAGTTTTGATTCCAATGGTACTTCTTGGTATGACGGATTGATTACCACATCTTCAAGTCCACTTTTCAACATTGGTTCATTTGATGGTTCATCTGCGACCTCCGGTTCTTGTAGCAGTACTGGAAGCACAAGAGGCTGGGAGTCGGAAGAGGCTAGCCTGTCAAATTTTTCAGGCAACGATATTCGGTTTAGATTTTCAATGGCTTCCGATTCAATAATTGAATATGATGGCTGGTATATTGATGACGTCGGAGTTGAAGTTGACTATTTTGACCCTGTTGGAGACTGGATATCCCCTCTAATTCCGGCAGATGAGCACGGATACGGCTTTGTTGATGCAAGCATAGCCACGCCAAATGGCACTTGGGCAGGAATAACAATACTTGATGCAAATTCACAGCCTGTTTCGGGTTGGGACAATCTCTCTCTTCCAGTTGATCTATCGGGAATAGATGTTGATGCACTCGGCGGAGGGCTTCATGTCAAATTGAATATCGGTACATCAGACCCATATGTCAGCCCTCTCGTCTATGGACTTAGCGTAGGTGCAAATCGCGTATTTACTCCGCATGGTTATCCGTCAAATGCTTGGGCAGTGGATTCCTTTTTGACAGTAAACGGTACAGGAGTTCTTGAAAACTCCGGCGGTGTCACACAATCAATAACTTCCTCATTCATAGGTAGCGCCGTGCCAATTAACGGTGCCCAATTAGACGGTAGTTTCAGCGGGGCTACCTTTTCTCTAATTGATTCGACAGGTAGTACTTTTGGTCAAACATTAACTACTTCTGGAAATATTAATCTCCCCTCCCCTTCACATGGTTATGGAGTTCATGTAACCATCCAGCCAAGTGGTTGGATTGAGTGGTTTTCCTTTACGGGTAATTTTGTTCAACCTTCCCTAGATGCACAAATCGACGTCGCTTCTGAAGGAACAATCGATTGGGAATTCACCTCAAGTCCAAATTATGGTGCTCTTGGTTGGCAGGACCATATTGCAGGCACTGGTCATGCAAATTCGGCAGATTCTCACTCTGAGATAATAAATATTTCAGGCGGCACAGGTGTTGCTAGCACAACAGTGTTATTACCAGCAGATGCAATTCTACATGAGGGCTACTTTGCCCTCACACCCGGTGCTTCAAGTGAAATTGTTAGCGTGGATGTAGCAGGCATTACCGCAATTTCTCTTTCTCAAGGTTGGGCTGGAACACAAGGCACATATTTGTCATCTACTGCACTTTCTGCAATTGGTAATTTACCAGCATCTCATCAAGATACATATGGGCGTGATTGGGTTGAAATTGAATTTAATTTTAGTGGTGTTGACCAGGAATTAACCCTTTCTGCAGTTGCATTATCATATGGCTTATTTGAGAATGTTAGCGGTTTGGGCCCAGTCGTCAAGGCTTATCATGAGGCCAATAATAACAACGGTTTGGAAGTATCAGTTGACATTCCACTATCTTGGACTGCCACCCGTGGTGGCATAGGAATTAGTGGCGGAGTTTCACATGAGATGATGATTACTAATGAGCCCTTTACTCCACCAACAACATTCTATCCAGATGGTAATGATGCACAAATTATTACTGGCCATCACCATCTAACTGATAATGCGCTGATTACCGATGTTCACCTTACTGGTACTGCATCAAATGGCGACCAAATATTACTTCAAGTAACTGACTTGAGTAGCGGTGGTACCTTTAGCCAGTTAGACACAAATGGTATGCTTGCCCTTGACCTTTCAGCGTCTTCGGCAACAATAGTCGCTGGTTCATGGATAGTTGACTGGGTTCTTTCTACACCTTGGTCATGGGATGATGAGTCACAGATTGATTGGTCAGCACAGGCCTTTGATTCAAGCGGATATGGACTTTCGCCGGCTTTCGGTGTTAGTGGTGGAAGTGGCAGCCAAGCAAGTGAAAACGACCTTGAGATTGATTCAATGGAAATCCGTGATGGTTTTGGCCGTGAATTAAGCAATATTTGGAATCCATCCTACCCCTTCTTCGCACAATCCGAAACTCTTGTCGATGTATTTGGTTCAGTTCGATTCCAAAACACTCCCTCTACACGTCCACAAATTGATGCCTTTTTGGTCAGCGTCAATGTTGACGGAACTGAAACTTCAATGGTTTCTGAGGAAAACGGAACTTGGACTGGACAAGTTCTCCTTCCTGCAGGAAGCGGAGTTGCAGAAATAACTGCCAGCATTGCTAGAGTTGGTCCAATTGTGGGACCGATTGGGGCAACAGATGTCACTACTCCGATGACTCCATATGAAGTAAAGTTGGACAATAATTCCCCCGAAGTTCGCTCATTAGAAGTAGATACGCCACAAGGAATGAAGCCGGCAAATGGCTACACTTGGGATCCAATAAACCCAATTGTATTTTCCTTAACAATATTTGATGCTGAAGCATTAGGAGATGAAGTAAGTCTCAATTATTGGCGTGAAGGAAGTGAAGACACTAACTCAAATGGCCTCCCTGATGCTGACGAGTACCTCAATTTCACTGAAAGCCTACCCGCTGGTACTGTTGGCGAGCGTCAACTTACCTTCCCTTCTTTGGATGTTAGTAATAATGTTGTCAATGGCAATGTCAGCGTCTATATTTCTGGCCAAGATTGGTCTGGAATTTCTTATGAAAATGGTGGCTCAAGTGGATACGATTCTGACTACGCCACCCTTGTGACAGCAACAAATACTCCGACTACAATGCTCATCAATGAATTATCACTTGAGTTAACAAATGAATATCTTCTTGCTGGGCAGCAAACTGGACTTAGTTTTGTTCTTGCTGATGATAATGGTATTCAAACTCTTGACCACATTACTGTGCATCTGCGCGGCGAATCGGAAACACTTTCTGGAGTAATAGAAATAGACCCTCGTGATGGTTCAATCAGCACTCCCGCTGGTTCCTATCTCACTGATATCGGCCTTGAAGTTACACTGTTGGATGCCTCTCAGGCCCGCTTTGATGTTTCTTTCCGAGTTGTTTGGGATGCTCCTGCTTCTTGGGATTCTGGTTGGTCAATTCCTGCGATTTTAGTCTTTGATGATGACCTACAAAACCCAGTCTCCTCTTCAACAAACTTGGCCCAAATCCGTTGGGAGTTAGATAGAGATTTGGTTTTACAATTTGATGATGTTGTTGACCAAACTCCGCCGATCAGTTCACCACTTGAGGATGGTCGATTATTCGTTGCCCCTGGTGATGAATTGGAAGTTACAGGGCATCTCTCCTATGTCAAATCTGGCGCTCAAATGATTGATGTCCCACAGGGAATGAGTACCACAATTTCATTTGACTATGGCTCGCAAGAAATTGAAGCCTCAACAGATATTGAAGATGATGGAAGTTTCGTCAAAGGATTAGTATTGCCCTTCCGTCAATTATCAGATCCATCATTGATTCTGCATTTGGAGTTATTTGGCTTACCTGGTACTGCTCAAGGAATAGCCGATGATACGGCTTCAGTAATCGTTGACTGGGCATCTCCCGAAGTTTCATTTGAAGCACTTTCAACAATGATAGATAGCATTGAACTACAAAATATGCTAATCACAGCAAGTATTTCCGATGATGGGGGAATGAGTGATGAAAATATAACACTCAATTGGGAATATCGTCGCGATGGAATTCTGCTGCCTAATTCCGAAGGTTCTGCTTCCATAGTTCTTCTACAAAATATCGGCACTATTTGGACTTACCAAAATATTGTTGACCTTTCACCTGCAATATTGCTTGAAACCGATGATCGCTTGATGATTTGGGTCGAAGGAAAAGATATGGCTGGAAACGACATACTCGGTTCTGGTTCCCTTTCAGACCCACTGGGTTTGCAGATTATTGTGCGTGAGTTTGTGTTGACCGTTCCGAGTATTCAAATTGCCTTGGCCGATGGAACACCCCCTGCCGGCAATCAAATTTATGCTGGTGAGGAACTCTCCTTCATTGTAACTTTAAGGAATGCTGGGAATCTCGCTGGAGTGGTGAATGTTACTCTTGCTGAAACAATTGATGGTGGAGTGACATGGATTGAGCATGACACTATTGAAATGTCAATACCCGAGGGACAAACGCGTGAACTTATACCATTCTTCTTTGAGACCCATACCTCTGGAACCCAATCCTTGTACCTCAATATTACCGGTGCTATTGATGGTTTCTCTGACCTTCCTTCTACACCTGGGTGTGCACATTTTGGTGATTCTGTACAGTGTGATTTGCGAGAAGAAGGAGACATGCCTACAGTACTAAATGCTGACCTCAAAGACGATGGCGAAAGTATGGTGTGGGTTATTCTTCTTGGGTTACTGATTTTAGTCCTCATCACCGCAGTTTTCATCATAGTACTTAGGAAAGGCGAAGATGATCTCTACGCTTATGATGATAAGTGGAGCGATTATTCTGATGAACAAGAAGTGGTGAATACGTTTCAGGCCAATGTAGATTCGTTGAATCCAAATAGCCCCTCTACTGAGCCCCCAGGTTTACCTCCTGCCGCTCAGCCGGCGAGTGTTGAATCTGCGGCTGCATTGCTCGTGCCCTCTGATGATGTGGCTGAGATCGCACCTACTAGCAATGAAACCGAAACACTTCCACTCCCAACCACAGAGACTTCCGTTACTGAACCTACGTCCGAAACTGCCCCTGTTGCATCCGCCGAGACAGACAATTCCACAATTCAGGAAGAGGAATGAGCATTCTATAGATGGGTGATTAACAACTACTTTTCTACTTTCGGTAATTCGTATTGACTGTTGTAAAGGGGATTTCACCCACCCCTTCAACCTCAATCTATATATGCTGTTTTTAAAGTTTAGGGGTTTAGAGAAGGCGCTTTTGTGTCTTTTCAGGATGGGATATTGATGGGATTAAATGGTCTTGACCAAAGACGTAAAGATGTAGACAAGAAAGTGGCTGACCTTCAGACACAAGTAGA
Organism: Methanobacteriota archaeon; assembly: GCA_018649825.1. Lineage (GTDB taxonomy): Archaea > Thermoplasmatota > Poseidoniia > Poseidoniales > Poseidoniaceae > PSPT01. Next base: position 4,883 of record JABIHC010000171.1, on the reverse strand, counting down.
AGATTTGACAAAATTGGTTCATACCTTACTAACAGTCATTTGTGAAGAAGCAGATGGCGTGCAGTCTGGTTCAGTACCTAAAATTCCGGGGCAGCCTGCTCGCGGCTATTGCATGTAATGTAAATAGGAAAGATTTTCCAAAATATTTGTGGGTCCGCCTCCTTAGCAAAAGGCCAATAATTATCCTTTGATAACCGCTAGAGGTGTTAATCTTGCAACCGGTCGCGCAAGCCCCGCACCAGAAGTTAGTCGAATGACTTCATCAACATCTTTGTAGGCTTGTGGGGCTTCTTCGGAAAGAATGTTTGGAGTCTTTGCATGGATGTGAATCCCTTTTCTTTCAAGATTTCTTTTCAATTCATTTGCATCGATGCTATTTCGCGCAGCAGTTCTGCTGAGTGCCCTTCCCGCTCCATGACAGGATGAGGAAAATGCTTGGTTATCTCCACTTTGAGGTCCTGCTAAGACCCATGATGCAGTGCCCATGTCACCCGGAACCAATACTGGTTGGCCAATTCCCGAGAAGTTTCTGCTCAGTTCAGCGTGCTCTCCACCTAAGGCCCGAGTCGCCCCTTTTCGGTGAACACAACAGGTGCAACTTTTTCCATGCACAACATGATTTTCAACCTTAGCGATATTGTGTGATACATCGTAAAGCAATGTTGCCTCACCATCTACCCCTAGTTCTGCCTTTAGTAAGTCGCGAAGCCTCTGGGTTAAGGCTGAACGATTTGCAAAAGCATAATTTGCTGCAGTTTGCATGGCATCAAAATATGCCTGTCCTTGTCTTGAATGGAATGGCGCTGCGGCCAATTGCCTATCTGGTAATTGGATATCCCATTCATGATGATACCAACCCTTTGCATTTTGCTTGTATCCCTGCTCCAATGCTTGAACATGCTCCGAACAAACTTGATGACCAAAACCTCGACTTCCGGTATGGATCATTGCAACAACTTGGCCTTCCCATAAGCCAAATGCCTTTGCAGCATCATTATCTTTTATTGAATCAACGACTTGAATCTCCATGAAATGATTTCCTGAGCCAAGTGTGCCAAGTGCCTTCAATCCTCTTGCTAAAGTTCGTTGTGAAACTGTACCTTCCTCTGGTTCAAGAACCCCACCGCTCTCAATATTTGCCAAATCGCGGGATTCGCCATATCCCATTTCAATTGCAGCAGGTGCGCCCTCCATGGTGATTCGCAATAACTCGCTTTCAGTTAGGCTCACTCCTCCCTTTCCTCGCGCACCAGCGGGGATTCTTCCTGCGAGCCTGCTAGAGAGTTTGGCCAGATTGGGGATATCGCTTGCAGTAATGTCAAGGGTAACGAGGCGAACTCCACAATTAATGTCAAATCCCACACCTCCTGGTGAAATCACTCCACCTTGTTCTCCCCAATTGATGTCGGTTGCTACGACTCCGCCGATTGGGAAACCATAGCCAAAATGCCAGTCAGCCATTGCCCACGCTTCTCCAACGATTCCAGGCAAGTGGGCGGTATTTGCCAACTGCCCTGGGCTTCTGTCATCGGATTGAATAGACCAATGCTTCTCATCGCTGACAAGCAAGGCATCAGTACGCATTCCATCGTGGGCCGAAATGCGCTTTGTGAATTCACTATCGGAAGAAATATGTTCGGCCCAAGCCGGTTGCTCCCTAGTTGCCACACATTGACGGCCGGCAACTAACACATGAGGCTTACTAAACGAATAAATCACCAAAGAGAGGGTAAGAGTTGAAGGCTGATTGCTATGTCGTCGCGTCAGCCCGTAGGGCTGGTGATGAATATGGGACTACCTCCGCTTGACCTTCCATATTTTTTGGACAACGGTTTTTCACGCCTGCAGTGCAGGGTGACAGGGACGAGTTTTTGGTGTCGTGATGGCAGTAGAACGACCTGTGGAGATACAACTGAGGATGAATATACTTTCATTGGAACTCCGCTGATTGGTGGGTTTTCTGAAACAGGTAAGGCATTAAAGGACTCGATGCGAAACACTTTCTTGAATTATTTTGCCGAGCGCAATCATAGCATAGTCCCCCCGCGACCTGTTCTTGCTCGTTGGCGTGACGATATTCATCTGACTATTGCCTCAATTGCTGCCTTCCAACCTCATGCAACTTCTGGCTTGGTTGAGCCGCCGGCAAATCCACTTACAATTTCTCAGCCGTGTATACGATTGACTGATGTTGATGCTGTTGGACGCTCAGGGCGACATTTAACCACTTTTGAAATGATGGCTCACCATGTGTTTAACCGGCCTAATGATGGGCAGATGTACTATTGGATGAATGAGTGTGTGGAGTATTGCGATGACTTATTTGTCAATCATTTGGGGATTCCAGCTGCTGAGATTACTTACGTCGAAAACCCATGGTCAGGTGGCGGTAATGCAGGCCCCGCCTTAGAAGTCATTGTCGGAGGTCTTGAATTGGCCACTTTGGTTTTCATGAATTTGGAGGAGCATCCCGAAGGTGATGTCGATATCAAGGGTGTGAAATACCGCGAAATGGATTTACAGATTATTGATACCGGCTACGGCCTTGAACGCTTTTGTTGGGCAGCAGCCGGAACTCCTACAATCTATGAAGCGATTTATCCAGATACTGTGAACTGGTTAAAGCAACTTGTCGGATTTGATGAAGTCATTGCTGACCTTCCAGATCTTGATTTGAACAAGTTGCTTGGTGAAATATCAATGCTTTCTGGCATAATGAATATAGAAATTGGCTCGGATGAGGGTGAATTGATTCAAACTTTCCTTCGTCGCTTGAGTGAGCGTGGAATTGAGATTAGTTCTGAAGTTTTTAGTAAAGTGACCACCCCATTACAGGCCATATACGCTATACCAGACCATATGCATGCTCTTTGCAATATGCTGGGCGACGGCCTTGTTCCTTCTAATTCAAAAGCAGGGTATTTGGCTCGAATGCTTGCGCGTAGAGTTTTACGCTTACGCGACGATTTGGGTCTTTCAATTAGTTTGGCAGAACTCGGTTCTCATCACATTGAGGTCAACTTGGGAAATGCGCAAATGAAGCAAACAAAAGATGGCCTCCTCACAATTCTCGCTCTTGAGGAAGAAAGGTATGGCGAAACTTTGCGTAAGGGAGAGAATGTGGTCAAGGGGATGTTAAAGAAAGTATCACATGATTCCACTGAATTGCCAGATGAGTTGCTTTTCACCTTGAGTGAAACTCATGGTTTGGCTCCAGATATTGTAGTTCGTATTGCACGTCAAAATGGTTTTTCAAATGTCAAATTACGAACTGGTTTCGCCGCCGAAATGGCAGCCCGTCATGCAAGCCTAGCCAAGGCGGCAGCCGGTGGGAAAAAGAAATCAGGTATTCTCCCAGAGGGATTGTCCTTACCGGAAACTACTCTTCAGTATTATGAAGATGTAAATCAAGTTGAATTTGAGTCAACTGTGCTTTGGGCCTGTGAAATTGCGGCCGTTACTACTGAAGGGAGTGCCAGCAAAGGTGCGGCTTCTCATGCTATTGTTCTCGGCCAATCTTGTTTCTATCCAGAAGGTGGAGGTCAAGTATGTGATTTGGGTTCACTTTGTAGCGGTGACCGCCGAGTTGATGTTATTGATGTGCAAAAGGAAGGAAATTATGTGATTCATTTTACCAATGGGCCACTTTTTGTTGGTGATATGGTAAGTGGAATAGTGGATTCCGCTCGTCGTAGACAATTGATGGACCATCACACTGCAGTGCACATAGTGGGTGGTGCAGCGAGGCTTCTTCTTGGCCCTCACGTTTACCAGGCTGGTGCAAACAAAAATGTAGAAGGTGCGCGCCTAGATATCACTCACTACCGCCGATTGACTGATCAAGATTTGGAGGCAATAGAGGTTTTGTCAAATAATGTATTGAACCAAGTTCAGCGAACTGAAAAAATGGAATTAAATCGTAAAGAGGCAGATGCAAAATTCGGTTTTGATTTATACCAAGGTGGTGCGCCAAAGGGAGCGGAAGTGAAAATCATTAGAATTGGCGAGCACGACATTCAAGCGTGCGGAGGAACTCATCATGATGAGCCGAGTAAAATTGGTTCCATTCGTATCGTCAAATCTACTGCGGTTCAAGATGGAGTAGAACGACTACACATCGTTGCTGGACAAGCGGCTCTTACGTTCGCTCGAAATCAGGACAAACTGCTGCGCCAAGCCAGTGAGATTTTCGGTGTAGCAGAGCATGACTTACCTCGTACTTCACAACGCTTCTTTGATGAATGGAAGGCTCAAAGAAGGAAGATTGAAGCATTAGAAGCAGAGATAGTTAGGGTGAAAACCAGTGGTGACGGAGACGCCAGTACAGAGAAAGATGGAGTGAGAATTGTCATCATGGAAGGTCATGGTGAACTTAGACAACTTCAAGGGATGATTGGAGAACTGACAAGAGATGTTAATTTGCCAACTGTTGCTGTAGTGGGGAGCAAAGAGGGTGGCGGTAAAATAATCGTCGCAATCACCGAGAACACAATCGCATCAGAGCGCTATAATGCCGTTGATATTCTGCGTAGCATTTCCTCTCATATTCGCGGCGGAGGCGGTGGGCGTCCTACAATCGCCCAAGGTGGCGGCACTTATCCTGAAGGGCTGGATGATGCCTTGAATGCAGCACGGCAACTCCTACTAGGCTAATGGATACTTCCACCAATTTTATTTCCAAAATTGTATGAGGTAATATATTCAATCATTTTGAGAACATGGGATTCTCTCAAGTCAAATAATATAGCGCTCACAATCGTTCTATTGCTGAAATATCAAACCATGAAACTGCATGGTCAAGAGCCTCCTCTTTGGTAAACCACGCTATTTCTGCAATTTCATCTTCCTTTAGTGTGAATACTAGTTCATCTGAGTTCACAGTG
>JABIHC010000108.1 GCA_018649825.1 Methanobacteriota archaeon | reverse complement strand
GACTTGAGTAAACGTTCAAAAATACATAATAATATGGTAAATCTGAATTTATCAGCAGATCTTTGCCTTCACCCAACGAAATAATAATGACCGTGTTTGCCAAAGCGATTATTGATAATCTTCTTTGTCAATATGGAAGATAATCAATTCCTTTACATCACCTTTGTATTTGAGTAAATCATTCTTTAATTGTGAAATTGAAGCATCACCATTAACGATTGTAGCAACTATTGGTCCTTTTGCCAAATCCAGCATTTTGGTTGTTAGATTTGGTGTTGACTCTTTTCCGGACCATTTCAACTTCGAAATTAGAGGTCTTTTCCACTTCGGTTGTAGATTAACTGCCTTATCCTGTAGCCAACAACATTTTGACAAGCAATCATCCATCAATTTTCCTCTTGTAATCAAACTTGCACCCTTCAACAATAACCAATCCAAATGATCGGTCATATCGCCATTCACCAAAATTACATCTATTCCCAAATTCAGTTTTCTTTCAATTCTACTAATTGGTCTAAGTTGACTAGGATTATCGATTAGTGATTGCACCCACTTTGAATATTCCCTAATTTTCCATGAACTGACTGGCGGGTATGGCAAATATGGTTCACCGATTTCAGGAAAATCAAGATAATCCATGTATCTCTCCATCCAACTATCTCTATCAGGATGGCCGGGCCACCTTGGTGGTAATTTGTACATTATTTTCTTTAATTCTTCTGGCTTTAATCTTCTTTCCATCATCAGCGAGGCAAGAAAATCTTCCACTCCTTTTTGTCTGATTGTATTTTTCACCCTGAAAACTTCAGCTTCTACCTCTCTTGTATGAGGCAAATCCACATACGGAATTGGCCATTCACCTCTTCCAATATGCTCTATACAAACATCGTTAGATGAACTTTGCATCAAATTGGAATAAGCAAACCATGATGGGGCGATGTCAGCATGTTTTCTGTCGAGAATAATTAATCCTCCATCTCTAACATGCCTTGCTAGATTTGGCATTATTTCATGAAATGACTGGGGCTTTCCAGACGAGAATGGCTCTAACCAATCCAAGTAGAGAATATCTACTTGTGGTAACTCAAGAATCCCTTCAGTCGCGTTTTTTTGTCTTTGAATCAACATATTCTGATATCCCAACTCGGAATTTCTATACGCTCTTCCACCTATTAGGGGATTTGCAATTCTAGTGAAATACTCATGTCTCAAACCATCTTCGATAAATGGTAAGTCATCTGGATATCTCGGACCATATTCATCACAAAATAGAATAAATGGTTCCTCGTTTTCAGCCATTATGGACCATGAATTAATGTAATTCAAATCAGCAGCTGGATGATACACAATCAATGGTCTTCCTTCCACCTTCGGCATAGGTACTTGGAAAAATAATTCTCCGTTTTTCCACATCATTTGAGCGCCCCCCTCAAAGACATCTTGGATGCCCCTTTGGAACTACTCTGAAGATTCTCTTAGTCTGCCTTGCTAATCTTGGATATTGTTTAGCATGACTTACTCCAGATGCACCCTTTTTTGCAGTATCATAGATTTGATCTTCATGCAACGTTAGGATATGGGCCGTACACAATTTGCCATTATCATCAGGGTCTGAAGGTGGGTCTATTGAATAGAAACTAAGCAGAAATAAATCATTGTAATCTATCAATTCATCCATATAATAATCAAGCCTTCTCAAATCTTGATTACAGTATGCAAGTTGGAGCCCATAGGGCTCTAATGCTTTTGACCAAGTATGCGGAGACTGGGTATTAATTATCGGCATAAAGTCCTCTGGCCCTACATTTGCACCTGTTGCATTTGCAATCATGGCAAGGGTTGTCGGCACACAAGTTGGCCCAGATTGTGCAATATGAATTAATTGCAAATCTGTAAAAAATGGGCCTGTTGGCTCATCGCTTCCTTCAGTATCCCAAAGTGGTGCACTTGAATTGGGTTTCCAATTCAAACTCATTCCCACCCCTCCCAAAAATCATCAGGCCAATCTATTTCTTCACCCAAGTCGATTCCCTTGTTTTTCCTTTGCGGTGCTTTCCAGTCTTTCAGCCTAAGTTTTCCAATCTGATTTTCAATTTTCAGATTTTCTGTATATGTTTTCATCAACATAGTAATCGCAATCACTAATTCTTCTATACTCTTTTTTTCATTCATATTATCATCTCACAAATACATCCAATCTTCAGGCCTCCCATTAGGCCACTTTTTATCGAATTCTTCCAGTGCTTTTCTCCTCTCTAAGGACTGAGAATGAATCATTCTCCAGAATTCTTCATCTTCAATAAGCATCTCAATAAACGCAATTAACGAAATTGGAAAACTATCTTCTGTTGGGTAAGCAAAAGTGTAGTATCCTTCATACTGGCAATCCTTTAATTCAACCATATGAGGAGGGAAATCATGGAATCCCAAATCTGCCTCTTCTACTGTCGTTACAATTTTCCAAGAATCAAATGCGGCTTCTAAGTTTGCAACGTGATTGTCCAAAATACCCCTATTTCTAGCACCATTCCTCATATTTCCCAATGCAGGAATATGCGATTCTAAACTATTTGGAGGTAGCCATCTTGAGAACTCCATGCTAACATCAAATCTGAAAGTCGAGCCATGCTGACCCGTTACAGTAAACGTGTTTTCTTCAATTTCAATATTGTCGGTCTCAGACACGAGTTGGGCTACCTTCAACCAATCTTGCTTTAGCGAAATTTCTTCTTGCTGACTAAGAATTGGTTCTGTTTTCCACGGAGGGGCAATATATCCCAATGGTAGGACAATTAGTTCACCCATTTCTTCAGGCCATTGGTCCCAATGCCCTTTCACATCGGGATTCTTTTGATTCCACGCTTCAATAGCGTGTAATTGAAACTGTAAAGTATCGGTATCAATATCCCAATTGATAAACTGCCAAGCATCAAATTCATCCTCACTACTCATGAGAACACCCTCCTTCTAACAATTCTATTTGGATGACAGGTCTTGCATGTGGTGTTTATACAGGGCCAAGAGTAATCATTTGCAATGAAATTTATTTTACCCCTATCGACCATCTTACTCCAAAATTTTCTAGTACAATTCCAAGTATTTACCCAAATCCAATGATCTGGAAATGCTCTTCTGATATCAGCAATCATTGCTGAACCAACTCCTGAATTTCTGTTTTTTGGATTATATACCATTACATTATGAATTTCTGCATAATCGTCTTTGATAAAAATCCAACAATTTGCCATTGGCATTCTACCGTTATATATCCAGCAATTTTCATGCCTTGGGTTTTCCCTAAATCCAGATACATCATTGAATGCTACAATGCTGCCCCTAATATTGGTCGCTTCTTTTTCGGTTTTTATTTTTACATTTTTCATATTTATTTCTCCATTTGTTTTATTTTTTTGTTCATATTATTTTTTATTTTATTTGAGTATTCCATCTCCATGGTTGTGAATAGGCAGAAAGCCGGGAATCTAACCCTGGCTGGTAATTCCACAGATTTCCGAGAAAACCACAATTCAATCTCCCGCATGAAATCAAGCCAGTGAGGGTGCCCGGATTCGAACCGGAGTCCACGGGTTCGTAACCCATGATGCTATCCACTACACCACACCCCCCTTTGGCTTGATACGCTCTTAGCGAACGCTGAATCATCTCTATAATGAAAGTCCAAACTGGACCAATTCAAACAGTTCCAAACGGAAGGTGTTTCATTATTACAGGAAGTTGGGTTCACGCTCATGGGATCGAACTCGACTGCGATGTCGACCCAACCTAGCGAAATGTGTTATGTGCATGGTATCACCGTTTCTCCTCTGCATACCTCCCAAGAAGTCATCATGTAAAAAGTTTTCGGTAAATTGTAACATTTTTCACACCCCTCGCTTCTCAGTAAGCAAGAAAGGTAAAATAAGGCCCCCTTTATTAATGTTAGTATTTTTCTCTAAAAAACTACAAAAGGTGAAAATATTGAAACTTTTGACCACCTAGGCGAATAACTTAATATAGGTAAAAAGGGAATGCGTTTGAATAAGTCTTGTTTTTCCTCCCTATCGACTAGCAGAGAAATAATAATTAGTAATAGTCGGCAAAAATATTACAAATATGGCTTTGCCTCCAATATTCAAATTATTGGCCATATTATTCCACTATTAGCGATAGCCTCTTGAGTAAGCACACATTCATTAGGTCATGCTCCCAGACACCATTCACAAGTTACCTCAGGCCGAGCGCTTCGCATATGCAAAAATATTGGCCTATATGAGCAGGGTTGATAATGAATTATCTGTAGAAGAAATGGCCATGTTTGAACAACGCCTTGGTACGGCATTACTTTCACCTGGGCAAAGAAAGGAAATTCGTTTGGCCCTTAAATCGCCCCCTAGTCTTGAAGAGTCGCTTCAAGCGCTATCTCCAGAAGGAGGGCGTTTAGCATTCCGTGATTCAATATTGATGTGTGCTGCTGACGGTACGGTGGATAGTGATGAATTGGAAGCTTTGAAACGCTTTGCAAGCCTATTAGAATTAAAGGATAATGCTATGGATAGAATGCTAAAATGGGTTAGTGAAGGATATGCGTGGATGGAATCTGGATTTGAACTATTGAATGACCTTTGAGGTGGGGGCATGCTGCCCGATTCTATTGATTTAATTAGTGATGAGCAAAAAAGGTTGTATATTTCAACTCTCATTATTATTTGTGGGGCTGATGGCGAACTCGTCCGTGAAGAAATGGCTGCATTAGAATCTGCAATGGGTCAGGCGTTAATTCATCCTGAAGGAAGAGCAGATCTCCGACAATCATTAGTAAATATTCCAAAACTCAACCCCATATTGGATAGACTAGAAGTTACTACTGCTCGATTAGCATTACGTGATGGATTTATTATCGCTGCATGTGATGGAGATTATGCAGATGAAGAAATTTCAATATTGCAAAAAATAAAAGAAAAAGCAAAATTAAGTGATGAGGTATTTCAACAACTAATGGAATGGGTTCAGGAGGGATGGTTCTGGCATTCAAAGGGAAGAACCATCATAGATGCAAATTTGCTGGGCGATGACAAAACACACATTGATGATAATTAGCAAAAAAATACTTTTTGGCGAAGGTAAAATAATTTCTCAAAATAAGAAAATTTATTTGCTTTTTTTTTATCACCCCCTCATTTACCCTAACATGTTTTGCTCCTTTATATCTAAATTAATAATTAATGAAAAAAATAGGAAAATGGCTTTAGGGCGACCTTTGAAGAAGGGTAGCGCCTGCCCCCCAAACGGTGAGCGGATGCGGCATAGTGGGGTCAGTGGATGGTATGCAAGACTCGACCGCGTCAATAACAATCGCCCTCAACAAATACAAATTTGGCTCAATGCTTGGGAAGAATCGTTGAGAAGAGGAAGCCCAATTGCAGCCCTCCTCCCCGAGTTATGGCCAACACTTCCTGCTACTCTACTAACAAATCCCGGACATGTGCTTGACCACCTCCTTGCAAGACACGATGCCGAGTTAGATGGGAGAAGTCCGAGGGGTGCGCACCCCACTCCACCGAGACTTGCAGACGCAATTGTTTGTTCTGAAATGCTTCCAATTCCTGCCGAACTCACACCTATTGAAAAACCACCGAGTCTCCCCCTAGATGCACTGCCTCCTGGTTTTAGGGCACACTTAGCCAAACTCAATTTGCCAAATAAACACCAAAAATCCAATAGTGCTGTTGATGATGATATTAATGAAAGTATTGAAAAAAAATATCGCACAAAAACCGGAATTCCGTTACCAGTTGCAGATCCAGCAGCAGGGGGTGGCTTGTTAGCCGCAAGACTATTTAAACGCCATTCCGAAATATGTATGGATTGGTGTGAAGATGAGAAAATAAAGGATACGAGAAGACTATTATCAAATATGCAAATAGTAGATGTTTCAGAATTAGTAGTTTCTGCAACAAAATCTCGCCTCTATTTTGAATTAGTTCGCCGTGAACTTGCAACTCTGAATGAGAAGGAAGAAAAAGGGAAAATTGGCCGGAAAGAAGCAGAAAAATTGCTCGACAAAGTTGTTATTCAATTAGATGCATTGCAAGACGAGTGGCCCTTTGGCGAGCCGCCGCGATTGATAATTGCAAATCCCCCTTGGCTACGAATAAAAGATCGTTTTAGAGGGCACCCCGAAGGTAGTCATTTGAGGAAGGCATTAGGTGAAACGCTTCGTGCCTTGACAAATGAAGGTAATGAAAAACGATTTTCAACAATGCGTGGAAATGTAAATCTATACAGACTTTTTATTGAAAGGAGTTTGCAAATAATAAAGCCAGAAGGGAGGCTGAGGGTAGTCGTCCCAGATAGTTTGCTACGCGAACAAAGTAGTGCGCCACTTCGTCAATTATTAGTTGAGCAACACCATTGGGAAAATATTTGGGTTTTTGATGAAGGAAATTGTTTGTTTTCGGGAATAAGTCAAGGGGTTGTTGTAATTTCTGTTAATTGTAATGGAAAAACAACTTCTCTAAGATATATTGGCCCATTGGATAAAGCCGACTTACGCCTTGATGAAAAGGGGTTAGTAAAGAATGCCCCCTCAATAACGCTGGAAAGAGAAAGATGGTGTAGGTGGACTAGAGGTGAATGGGGAATTCCCCGACTTCCAAGGGAAATTGACATGCGTGATGAATTGCTAAAAACAATTGATGATCTTTCATATAAACCTCGGTTGGCGGAACCAAGAGGTTGGCTAACTGCAGATGGCGAAACTGCAAGAGTTAGAGTTGGCGAGATAGACCAAACAAGTAATTCTACGGATATTAAACCATGGAGTTCTGAAGGAAAGGGTGTCCCATTTATTCGCGGAGTACACTTCACAGACAATGGCGAAGGTAGTGTGGAATTACGCCATCCTGCTTTCAATAAAGGAATCCCATCTCGGGCTAGTGAGCGTCAACAAGCAAGATGGGTTGGTGAAAAAAGAGGTGAAAAAGGTCCTCGTTTGGCTTGCCAGGCCATAGTAAATGCCCAACAACAACGTCGTTTACGATGGGTAGTAATGCCTTCTGGGTGCGTCCTCGGTAATAGTGTAAACCACATTGAATTACCAACGACTATTCGTTCGCAATTAATCAATAAATACGGAACCTACAAATCTGGACTGAAATGGTTGTGTAATCATCTAAATGATGATGATTTGGATTTATGGGCTAGGGCTTGGGCAGCGAACAATAATGTCAATAATTATGAATTGGAAATGCTGCCTCTTGATTTAATTGAAATGGCTGAAGGGTCGCACATTGCTGCATAACCGCTTTCAGTATGACATTTCCATATTACGGTGTGAGATTTCCGCTTACCGTGAACTTTAACTCCTATACCCCACTACGTATGGATGCGCAAGTGCGAAGAATGGGGGGATAAAAGATGGGACTTCATCCAAAGATTGGAATTACTGGCTTGCCGCGCAGTGGTAAAAGCGCTGTAATGGAAAAAGTTGTTAAAATGATTTTTGACGAAAGAGGCAAGGAAATTATCGCCCGCGGAGGTGACCTTGAAGAAAATCCCGTGATGGGTGGAATGAGGACCGAACCGATTGTTGAAAATGGTGAAAGAGTTGGATACAAATGCATTAATATTTGCACGGAGGATGAAGGAATAATTGCTCACAAAAATATTGATAGTCGCCTAAGAGTTCTTGGCTATGGCATTGATACTGCTGAGTTAGAGCGCGTAGGAGTTCCTGCAATAATTAATGCATACGAAAATTGTGAAATGATTGTTATTGATGAGATTGGGAAATTTGCGGTGGAATCAGAGGTATTTGTAGCAACAGTAAGGGCTGCATTAGAAGTTGATAAACCCACTCTGCTCGCCCTACATAAGAAAAGCCGACATCCCCTATTACAAGACATACGACGAAGAGACGATGCGCGTATTCTTGAAGTCACGCCGGTAAATAGAGCACTACTGCCTTACAAAATTCATAAACTAATTCGTGAAACTTATTAGTCATGTTTGCGAAGATATCATGAGCAAGCCCCCACCCACCTATACTCATGGAGAATCCTGCTAAGGCCGCCAGTCGTTTGCTCCTAAGTACGGGCCTCGGCCTACTATTAGTTACTGGTCTTGCTTTGCAACGCAATCTCCTTAGCATTTCCACGCCTAATTATGGTTGGCTAATTCCCCTTTCAGCATTAATATTTATTTATTTGAGTATGATGATAGATAAAGGAAAGGGCCCCCTCTCAACATTATTTCCAGATGAAAATAATATGGATGTTGTTGAAAGAGTATCCAAAGAAATTGAGATAACAAAAAAAGAGGAAGAAATGGGTGGAGCATGGGCTCAACTTGAGGCAAGTTTGCTATCATCGGAAATAGGAGAGGAGGAAGAGTAATGCAAGCCCTTTCTCCTCAATCTCAAAATAAAGAAAATACTATACCTAAATATTTGTATATTATAGGAACTTTTTTCCTCCTTATTGGAATAATTGCACAAAATGATGCTGCGGGTGCTGGCTGTTGCCTCATACTAATTGGATTGTTAATTACTGCATTTACTCCAAAAAAACCTACTCAAATGATTATTAGAAATGTTCAACCCCAATATGTTGTCCAGCCACAAGTTGTATATCAGCAACAACAGTATCCGGCCCCGACTACAAATCGCCAACCAGTAGTACAAGAGAAAGCAGCAGTGGCACTGAGTCAAATAAAGGATAATATCTCTAAATCTCTAGGGAAAAATAATACCAAATCTCCCTCTCCTGAGGAGTTGTCTCGTCGGGCAAAAGAATTAGAGTTAGCAAGAGATTGGCAAGGTGCTGCAGAAATGTATCAGGAAGCAGGTATGTATGAAGTTGCAGGCAGAATTCGTAAAAAGTATTTAGAAAAAGGTGGCACAGTAGTAAATATTGCAAAGGTTGGTGATACTCATGTTCATGATAGTGTAGTCTTAAATGGGGGAGAAGAAGAATCTTCTGCCTGCCCGAATTGCCAATCTCCAACTCAAGCACAATGGAATACTTGCCCTCACTGTCAGAATGAGTTAAGGTAGGCGAAACATTGACCCCCTATCCCCTTGTGCGGGGGGTAAGGTGGAAGGTCATGTCAGAGGTACCCGAAGGTTTGTATTACACTAAAGAACACGAATGGATGCGCATTGAGGGTGATGAAATTGTCATTGGAATTACTGACCACGCACAAAACGCATTAACCGATATCGTATACATTGAATTACCAGAAGAGGGAACTCAATTGGAAGACATGGGAGAATTCGCTATCGTAGAATCTGTAAAATCTGCTTCACCGATCTTTGCACCCCTTGCTGGTACAATTACTGCGGTGAACGATGAACTAGAAGATACTCCGGAGTTGATGAATGAAAGCCCTTATGGAGATGGGTGGATAATAAAAATGACAATTGATAACCTGGCCGCACTAGATGGGATGATGTCATCTACAGATTATCAAAAAATGATAGAGTGAGGGTTTATTCTGGAAAATGAATTATTCACATTATATGTGGATGGTTCTTGCCTAGGTAATCAAAATGTTGACGAAGACACACCCGCTGGGTGGGGTGTGGTAATAATTACTGGCGACACTGGCCTCGGAAGAGGAACTGGGGATGTTGCTGGGGAGTTGTTTGGAAAGGTGATAACAAAGCCAGATGATGAAAATTACCTCGGTGCTGAAGTTGGCTCAAATAACACTGGTGAGTTATCTGCTTTCGCGCATGCCCTAAGGTGGTGTTTAAAGGAAGGTGGAGAGGGGGAAATTATTATCCGCACTGATTCTACCTATGCTGGCAATATGGCTGATGGTTCATGGAAAGCAAAAGCAAATTTAGCATTGGTGTCCTTTGTTCAAGACCTTTGGGTAGAAGTCGGCTCGATGCGCCCCTTAAGTTGGAATCATGTCAAAGCCCATCGTGGACATCGTTGGAATGAGCGAGCGGACCATTTGGCTTTACGCGCTGCATCCGGAGAAATTCCCAAACCGCTTAGTTTTTGGAAACCTGGGCAGAGATAATCTCTATTGTTACCGTAGGCTTTCAATTATCGGCAAGTGGGCCAAGAACCAGCCACACGTAAATAATTTGAAGAAGAAGTAATGAGCCCATTAATCCAAAAATCATTCCAGCAGGCTCGGGGAAAGACGAAGAAAGAGGGCCTCCGGCGAGCCATGCCAAAATGCAGAAAATGAATGCTACAAGTGCAACTTTAGGCAGGCTTTCCTTTGGAGTTTTCCAACGATCGATTGTTGGGGCTACTCCTTTTATTTTGAAAGTAAATCTAAACCATGCCAAATAAATTAATCCCAAACCAGTCAAACCAATTACTCCATTTGAAAATCGTTCTGAGCCCCACGGCCCCGCTGGAGCAATATCAAACCAAGTTTGTAGCAACAATAATGTGCCAATTCCAAGTAATAGTTTCCACTCGGGGTTTGTTGTGGTTGGAGCATTGGTCTCCCCTTTGTCGCTTACCTGAGTATCATTGGCCATGACAATTAATTCCTCAACTTCGGTGTTGATTTCGGCTAATTCAGAATCGTCCTTAGAACCGCCCATATTACCTGCGTATGGGGAGGTTGTTTGAAACCCTGTGGGCGATGCGATTGCATGGTAGAGAAAGTTGATGACGCGATTATCGTAGCCGGGGGGTTAGGTACGCGAATGTTGCCGGCAACATCTGCAATTCCAAAAGAAGCTTTGCCTTTGGTAGATACACCTGCTCTTTTTCACCTCTGCTGGGAGGCTATTGCCGCAGGATGCACGAGATTACACCTGATTGTATCTCCTGCAAAAAAAGAGTTGGCCAATTCGTTGCAAGAGGCTGATAATATTGAGCGGTTGATGAAATCACGACCAGATTTACCGGAAATTGCCTTTTGTCCATTGCCAAAGAACATTGAGTTATTTGTTGCAGTTCAAGAAACTGCGCGGGGGCTAGGGGATGCGCTATCATGCGCTTTACCAAATGTAAAAGGTCCATTTGTCGTGTTATTGGGAGATAATTTAATCATGAAAACACACCCCTCGCCAAATAATTTGGGAATTGAGAGCGCGAGTATGGCGAGTGCCCGATTAGTGAAGTGTTGGCAAGAATATGGCTTGCCTTGTGGGGGAATGATACAGGTTGCTGAAGAAGAAACTTGCAATTATGGGATTCTCAAGATGAATGGAGACAAGGTAGTAGAAATTGTTGAGAAGCCTGAAGTGGATAATGCGCCAAGCCGTTGGGCATTATGTGGCAGATATTTGTGGCCAGGGAATGCTGAGAAATTGTTGAAACAATTTTCGCTTGAAGAATTTGGCGAAATGCAAACTATTGAAATTCAAAAAAACTGGATGCAAAATGAAGGTTATTTAGGAGTAGATCTCGATGATTATTCTTGGTATGATAGCGGTAATCCATTATCCTGGATAATTGCACAAATTGACCATGCATTGAAGCGAGAAGATTTGAGTGAGCCATTGACGGCTTGGCTAAAAAATAGGTTACCTTTCTAGCCAAGCAAAGAGCGGTACTGGTTTTCCGGTACGAGCGCCTTTCTATGGAATCTAGTGTTTGGTAGAAGCCTAGGCATTTTCATCCCAAGGGCTATTTATCCCCAGCCCTCGTCTCAATTTATGAACAAAG
>JABIHC010000164.1 GCA_018649825.1 Methanobacteriota archaeon | reverse complement strand
TCACTTTCACTTTCATTTTACTTTCATTTTTTCATGCTTGCCGCACAAACCAATTTTCGCAAACTTGGATTATTATTTTGATGCGCACCATCCGCAAAAAAAGGACCGATTGAGGAGGGGGGGTGCAAATGTATAGCCTTGGGTAAAGGTGCAGATGTATAGCCTTGGGCAAATGTATAGCCTTGGGCAAAGGCATGAAAGTGCAAAGGTGTAACCGTGGGTAAAGGTGCGGCCTTGGCTTTGCTATCCCTTAGGCAGTTGGTCTTGGGTTTGCTGCAGACTCACTTGCGTAATATGTAATTGTGATATCTTGAGTTATGTCGAGGTTTTCACTACTACTTTGATCAATTGCCATAGTCCAATCACCTGATTCGGGGTTATCATAGGTTGCCGTCCATGTAGATTCTTCACCTTCTGCCAATTCTTCCTCTCCTTCAGAAATTGTTTCTCCTGTGCCATTAGTGAGAGTCCAAGTAACTGTTGTTGGGCCTCCAAACAAGAATACTGCTGGATTTAGCACTGTTGAATTAACACGTATTAGGACCGGTGTTTCATCACAGCCTGGAGTCATATCAATCGTCACATCGTCAGGACTTTGAGTACCTTGTTCATCGTGTATTATCATCTCAATTCGCACAGCGATTGTAGTATTTCGCATATTACCTTCACTGTCTTCAGCACCTAATTCAACTTCAAAAAGTCCATGAGTTTCATAACCATAAGTGATTGTTGTTTGTGAAGAAGCGTCTGCCATTACTGGCTCAGAACCATCACCGGGGGTAATCCAAAACTTGGACATTTCGCCATCTTTAGAAGTGGTATTAGAAAAATCCCATGAAAGTTCAGCGGCCTCGGTGCTCAAAACTTGATCGCCACGCGTATTTTGAATTACTGTACCTGAAGTTTCATCATAATATACCAATAATGTGATAGGAGAATTTGCAAAAGGGTCTTCTTTTTTGTCATCGTCTCCACCCAAACAACCAGCAAAAGTTGCCGAACAGAGCAATAACACGAGAAGGCCGGAGGGGAGCATACGTAGGCTGCGCATATACTTCCCTCGCGCTGGTTGTTTTTCAACCTCTTGCTTCATAGTTAATTAATAGGGGGATTTATTACAAATTTGTGCTTGCGAAAATGGAAAAAAAGTTCCCTATCGCTTCAAGTATAGTGACCTTCCCGCTCGGCTCAGCGAGGTGGGGTAGTCTGGATATCCCGTCGGGCTCATAACCCGGAGATCGTTGGTTCAAATCCATCCCTCGCTACTTTTTCACCTTTTATTTATTGAATTTGTTTAGGCAATTCTCACTGCATTATTACTTCTTTTTTGGTGCAACTGCTACAAAGTGATAGGCAAATCCGAGCCCAATAATAACCACTCCGAGTGCAATGAATACCATAGCATCCGGCTGATCAGGAACATCTGCTTCAGTTGCATTTACTCCCCACAAATCTGTTTCCCACGATGACCAAGCATCACCTGTGGTGGAACCATCTCCATTGACCGCATTACCATGTAAGGTAATATGAGCAATTTTACTATCATCTTCAGGGGATATCCATTGAACATCCCAAGTGCGTTGATCATTTCCATCCGAAGTGTGAGTCATTCCATCATCCATTGATTGCACATCATCCCCACCAACCAATTCACCATGAGAAAATAGTAATCTAAAACCACCAAAATTTTCCCCACTATTATCAGAGGATTCTCCAATTATTTCTATTGATAAATTATATGTGGTATTTGCAGTCCAATTATTTGGTAAATTATGCAATATTACTTCGGTAGTTGAATCGGAGGCTCCGTGGCAAATGCAACCATTATTTGCTCTTGAATTAATTCCAGCATTTTCTGCTGAAAAAGTTGGGAGGAAAACCAATAGAACAACAAAACAGAGGGTGAAATGGCTAAACCGCATCCTTCTCAAGCAGACGCAAAATGTCTTTGGTTTCAACCCTTTTGCTTAACAAGTCCCACTTGCCAATATCTAAAGATGAGATGTTGCAAAAAAACTACTTCTGCCGGCATTTTTTACTTTCCATGTTTTCTTTCGACCCCTTCCCTCAGAGGCAACTAATTCTTTTTCGTCCAAACAACGCAAATGATAGGACATTAGTTGTCGACTGGTCTGTAAGGCTACACGTAGTTCTATACTCGTCAAGCCCATTTCTCCGGATTCCACAAGAACTTGCATTATTGCCTG
>JABIHC010000169.1 GCA_018649825.1 Methanobacteriota archaeon | reverse complement strand
GGAAGAGGGTAACATTGTTGATTATACTGCCCCTGAAGGCATGTTCTATGTTGTTTCTGGACTTGATTGCGAGGATGATGAGGGAGTATATCGTGGCTATGGTGGAGTTGCAGTTGATGCTGCTGGTGAAGCCGAATTAATGTCATTCGTAAATGGCACGGAAACTTCAGTTTTTATTACTCTTACAAGCAGTGGCTCTTCTGACTATTTCACTTGTAATGATGGTGAAGAAATCCCATTTGATTGGGTCAATGATGGTTATGAAGACTGCGCTGATGGCGAAGATGAAGATGGCGGCGGCGGTGATTATTTCACTTGTAATGATGGCACAACAATTCCTAATGAATGGGTCAATGACGGCTATGAAGACTGCCCAGACGGCGAAGATGAAAATGGCAGTGGTGGTGAAATGACCTTCGTCTGTGGCAATGGTGAAGAGATTCCATTTGACTGGGTCAATGACGGCGAAGAAGATTGTGCCGATGGTAGTGACGAGCCTCAGGATTTCGACGGCGATGGAGTTATAGACAACTGGTTTAATTGCATGGATGGCTCCAATATTTCAATGGACTTGGTCAATAATAACGAATATAACTGCCCAGACGGCGATGATGAAGGTGTGCAAGAAGCAGAAGATGACATGGATTGTGCTGAATCAGGCCTCCAAATGTCATTGCATTATGATGCTGCAGGTGACATATACTTTGAGATGACCATGGACTGTGCATTTAGTCAAGAAGATTCTGATGATATGCGTGCAATGTATGACTCGTACTTTGGCGATGGTGATGGAATTCTTAACGAATCTGAGGCTGCCATGTTAATTGAGATGATGACGGATTCGGAAGAAGATGACGAAGATGACAACACAAGTGGAGAAGATGGTGACGGTGAGAATTGGACCATTGATGGAATATCGGTTGAAATGACCGAAGGTGATGGAGGAATCTGGGATAATCTAGCAGATCCATCCGTACCAATTTCAATGTCTATTACAATGACAACAGATTCAATCGCTGATGATGGGACTGGAACTCACACTGTAATGTTCGTTTCAAATCCTGATGATGTTGATGATGGCGATGACTCTGGAGAATGTACCTCTGGGAGTGTAGTATCCAATAGTGATTTTGCACCAATTTCAATAGTCTTTACTCCAGCAACTCAATGGACAATTGGAGATATGGGAGACCATTTCGATTTCGATGAAAATCCTTCTACAACTGGAGAATGTAATGCTGATGATGGACCAGAATCTGCGACCATAGTATTTGAATCAGTGGAAGAAGTAGTAGTAGAACCTGTTGACACAGAACCAACTTGTGCATACTCTTGGACTGCTGCTACCGATACCTCTTGGGAGTCTGAATCTGGAATCACATTGGGCCCCGATGGCGATGTCAACATGACCTTTGTACCTGGCAGTTACATGATTGCCGTTCAATGCACAGATGCTGAAAATGATGTAGTCAATGCATCTTGGGCAACAGCCGATGGAACTCTAAGTGCTTCTGAAACTGGAAGTGGAACTGTCTTTGGATGGGTTCAATTCACTATCCCTGAAGGAATTACTGGAACAATGGAAGTTGAATACGCATGGGACTCCACAACTTTCGGAAGTGACGGAACATTCACTTTTGATTTTGCAAGTAATGAAACAGCAGCACCTGGTGCAGCACCTTCTGGAACCGGCGGCGGAATCCCTGGATTCACCAGCGTCCTAACGGTATCCGCACTACTTGGTGCAGCGATGATTTTGGCCCGCCGTAAGGACTGAACTCAGAACTGCGATTGATGCTCCGACAATACAATAAGCAAATCTTATTGATATTGTTGAGCAAAAGGAGAAATCATTGAACTTGTTCGTTGCATGATGGTCTCGCGGTATATCCATAAATGATATGCCGGTCGCACAACTATCCGACCCTTTAGGGTCGAGGAGCGAGTCACATGCCAAACATCGTAGTTCTAGTAAAAAGAGTGCCCGATACAAATGCAAAAATCACAGTAAGCGGAGGAAGTTTAGACCTCTCTGCGGTAAAATTTGTAATCAGTCCATTTGATGAATACGCTATCGAGGCAGCCCTACGCCACAAAGAGGCCAATGGCGGTACTGTCACCGCTCTAACACTTGGAAGTGATGCCTGCGATAAGGTTCTCAAAGATGCAAAGGCACTTGGAGTTGACAACCTCGTTCGCCTATGGAACCAAGGGTGGGAAAACCTAGATTCCAATGGAGTTCAATCTGCACTTGCAAGCGCTATTGGAGATTTGGGTTCAGATGTCGTCTATTGTGGCAAGTCTGCAGCAGACTCAAACGCTGGCTCAACAGGACCAGGTGTGGCAGAAAGACTTGGATGGACAAGTGTATCCAATGCATCAGCAGTTAGTTTTGAAGAGGCAGGCGTAGAAGCCATGATCCCCACATCATCAGGCCAAGCAAGAGTTGGACTCAACTTCCCTTGCGTAGTCTCTATGGACAAAGGAGAAATGGAACCGCGCCGCCCTAATGTGCGTGGAATCATGATGGCAAAGCGCGCCGTTGTTGAAGTGATTTCAGCAGAAGCACCAACTCCAACCGTCAATGTTGTTCGTTATAGTCCTCCTGCAGAGAAGCCGCCTGGTAAGACCTATGAGGGCGCAGGAAATGTACCCACTGTCGTTCAAGCCCTCCGAAATGAGGCAGGTGTAATTTGAGGTGAGAATATGAGTAACGTAATTATTGCTGAAACAAAAAATAGTCAACTTCACCCAAGTACTGCTGAACTGGTTACTGCCGCAAATTCCCTTGGTGGCGGAGTCACAATCGTTATTCCGTCAACTTCCGACTCTGCTTCAACCGCAGCATCCTCAATAATGGGTGTTGACAAGGTAATTGCAGTAGTTGCTGACTGTTTTTCATCCTATGATGCATCGAGTTGGGCTGCTGCAATCGATGCAGTTGCACCTGCTGGAAATCTAATCCTTACTGCGTCAAATGATAGCAAGGACCTTGGTGCAAGAATCGCTGCTCGTCGTGGCTTGTCCATTGTACAAAATGTTGTATCAATAGATAATGGTGAATTAACTTCTCCTGTTTATTCCGGCAAGGCTCTCGAAACAGTGAGCCTAAACGGAAATGCAGTTGTGACAATCCGAGCAAATACTTTTGCTGCTGCTGGCGAAGGAGGTTCAGCAGAATCATCTGTTGTCAACCAAAGTGCTGATGTCGGTTGTGCGGTTAGAGAAATGATCGCCAAAGCAAGTGCAAGACTAGATGTTTCAGAAGCAAATATCATCATTTCTGGAGGAAGAGGGATGGGTGGACCTGAAAACTTCGCACAACTCGAATCAATCGCAGATGTCCTAGGTGCCGCAGTCGGTGCATCTCGCGCTGCTGTTGACGCGTGGGATGGAATCGGGCATGGAATGCAAGTCGGACAAACTGGAAAGACAGTTAACCCGAGCCTATACATTGCTGTTGGGATTTCTGGCGCCATTCAACATTTGGCTGGAATGCGCTCCTCAAAGTATATCGTTGCGATAAACAAGGATGCAGAAGCACCAATTTTCCAGCATGCAGATTATGGAATTGTTGCAACATGGGAAGAAGTTTTGCCAAGTCTTAAGGCAGAACTTGAGTCACTCCTAAACTAATCAAACCTCCCCCCTCTCTTGACTATGTCAAATAGGGATTAGTCTGTTTTTCACGCCCAATTGTCGTAGTTGGTCCGTGACCGGGGTAAACGATTGTATTGTCGGGCAAAGTTAGCAACTGTTCCTCAATACTTTTTTTGAGAAGCGGCCAAGAACCACCTGAATTTGGCAAGTCGGTTCGGCCAACCCCTCCGGCAAATAACACATCTCCAACAAATGCATGCTTCACTTCCTCACCCTCAATGATTAGGCAAACACTACCTAGACTGTGCCCTGGTGAATGCCTCACTTCAACTGCAAGTCCATCAAAATCATATGTAACTCCATGCTCAAGTAAGTCAGTTGGTAGTGCTGGTTCAGGCACCGAAAAACCCCATCTTGCTGCCGATTGACGAACGAACGCCTGAAGTTCATGGTCACCCTTATGCAACCAGAAAGGAACATCCCAAGTTCTCATCAATACTGGAATCTGCCCCGAATGGTCAAAATGCGCATGGGTGTTGACAAAGGCTACTACCCGGCGCTTTGCAAATCCTTGCTCTTCGGATTCTGCAAGGTTAGTAGGTCCATTACTGTCATCAGGTCCAAGTCCATCCCAATTCTCAACCCAATTTATTAGACGCTCGGGTTCATCTCCACCATCGATGACAATAGTCGCTCCATTATCACATCTAGTCACAATGCTGCAACGCATTTGTAACGGTCCTACTAGAAATTCTTCAACCCATATTTTCATTTATTCAACTCCAGTTTTCATAGCGTACGGATAGCGAAAGGGGAAATGAGGTTTGATTTTGACTGCATTATTCTACAATGATGAAAGTAGTATCGGTTGTCCAAACACCTTCATCATCCAACACACTTAACTCGAAACGATGCCGCCCGAGAGGCAACTTAACCCTTATCTTTGATTGGGTTCCAATCACTCTTCCTCGGCTATCTCTCCATGCCCATTCAACAACCCTTTCGTGCGGGTCAAAAGTCGCACTACCGTCAAGTAAGGCAGTAGTTACTTCATTATCTTCAGCAACTAACATCTGCTCTTCTCCGGCATCGGCATAAGGTGCTAATTGAGCCGATTCAACATCCTCACTAAGACTCGCCATTAGTTCTTCATCAGAAGTTGCAAGTAAAGTTGGCTCCTCATTTCCTACAATAGTCCCATCCTCTTCATCGTCATTCATCAAGGCAGAAAGCAAATCATCCCTTGAGTCATGTGAGTTTGAATTTTGAGAATTATCTGCAAACTTGGCCTGCTCCTCCTCTGTCAATAGACCTGTAAAATCATCGCTACTAGTTGATTTCGCATCATAAGTGCCAGCATCACTGCTCACCTTTTCCTGCATTTCAGGAGGTATTTCTGCAATCCATGAATCCTCTTCATCGGGCAATTCTTCACGCCAAGAAATATCGCTATTTAAATCAAATAATAGACTTGGCTCATCTACGGTGTAGTCGTTTCGATCTTCACCTGCAAGCAATAATTTTGTCCCAGTGTCATTAATTGCAACATATTCAATAATTCCACTATGCTCAATTTGCCAAATCGCCTCTCTACTTTCATCATCACTCAAGCCAATTTCTTTTTGCCGACGGATTTCATGAATATCCCAATCATTAGAATGACGAGAAGTGCTAATTGCACTCTCGGCAATATTTGTCTTAATTCGGTGGAGGTAAAACCAACTTCCTACTAATAAGTCGTCGCCAACCGCAGCAATAGAAGTAATTGCATACTCAAATTTCCACAATTCCAAACTCGTGTTTTCCATTTGTATTGAGAAAACTCCGCCTTCACTTGTTCCAGCCACTAAGCCATTTTTGCCATCACATAATGCAGTGCAACGACTTCGCAATCCGGCTTTTCCGAGCATTTGGCCCAAAGGGTTCCACCATTCCACTTCAACCTCATCCTCATTTTGTGCGACCATTCCGACGGCTTCCCTTGCGAGGACTAAATTGCCTGAATTATCAAAAATACATGCAGTAATGTGCTCGCCCTTATCGCACCTAGAATGGCGCTCATACGAGGTATTTCCGCGTTGGTCAATGACTCGTACTTGAGCATCATCAAGGAGTAAAGCGATACTTCCTGAATTTGCTGCTACGAAAATGGCAATGCAGCCGGTATTGGAAAGTTGTCGACGTAAATTACCGCTTGACTCAATGAGAAATACCTCACCCGCACCTGATAAACAGACGCATAGCCCTCTCATGACTGCTAAATCTTCAACTCCACCGGGGATTTCATATTCCCAAAGAAGTTCACCAGACGGGGAAAAATAATGTACGTTTTCTTCTACTGAACCTACTACATATCCTCCTTCAGGAGAGGAGTTGAGATGGGTTGCGCGGCCACTAATGGCAGTTTGTTTGAGCAAAACTCCAGAATCGTCGTAAAAATTTATTGTGCCATCAGTGCCTATTATTGCGAAGCCCTTTTCATCTACTGAAAAGGCAAGCCCATTGACTCTTGAAGAAGATTCAATAATTGCGAGGGGCTCAATTGTAAAGGGCACTATTACAAGCCTGCATGGCTCATCATTTCACGCTATCCGCTCGGCGACTCACTTTACTTGCTGAAAAAAGTGATACTACTCGTCAATCCATGCTAGAAGAGTTTTCCCATCAGCACTAGGATTGGGATAGACACTTGGCTCGCGCACATGCTTAGCCAATACGCTCAACTCATCATCAGTCCAACCGCATAAGGGGTCAAGGTTGCACAGAGGAGTGTACTTTCTGCCTTCAACTGGCGGATTTGCGGCAACCACTTCAGCAAAATCCATCCCAATCGCCCCCCATAAACTCGCTTTATTTCGTCCCGGCCCTGAACTAGCCTTGTTGGCCTTTTCAGCACTTTCAACAGTTGGATCCCATTTGGCTAATATTGCCAATAAATCCTGATTTGAACCGTCTTGGGGAATTATTCGACATCCTCGTCTCATCAGTTGCCATGCGCCAAGCATGTCTTTTTCACTTATTATTCTCGCCAATACTTTTCCTTGCACCCCATGAGGAAGTCCACCAGGACACTTGATTCTATCACCTAATAACCATGCCTTGCTATTTGTGAGATTTACTACAACCGGAGATTCGGGGTTACTCAAGTTAACCGAGAGGGTTTCGTCTTTTTGTAGCATAAAATGCCCCACTGCACCTGAAAATTCCTGACTGGAATATTTTCCCTTCGGCCCACTTCTCTTGGTTCTGACGCCGAAAGTTCGCTTTTCTCCAACTCGCGAATCATGTTGTAGGGCCAAATCTGCGATTGCTTCTGGGTCGGCAGCACAAGGACGGGCAGGATCAGCTGCAACAAGGCCAAAGCAATGACGTAATACATCCTCTACAACTTCACTGCTTGAATGAGAAACAGCAGCAATATGAGTCCCTGATTTCTCAAGGATTAAATCAATGTCGGCTTGAATCGCTAAATCTTCTAAACTTCGTTCCAGCACTCGTTGAAAATGTTGGCGAACCGGCCTTGACTTGATTGATAATTCACCGAAGCGAAGGAGCCAGAATTTTGCGCCTTTTGACATCGGAGTCACCGTTTTTGAATTATTGAAGAAGATTATTGTGAAGTTTGCTGGAAGATGGAGGAGGGCGGGGGGTGGGCAATACATTGGGTGGGCGATTAGGCTTCATTGTGTATCTCAATTATTTCGTCACCCATGTCTATACCCTGCTTTGCATCATCATGTCTTGCCAACTCCAATTCAGCCAGATAATCTGCAGTCACATCACCAGTAACATAATTTCCATCAAAACAAGAAGAATCAAATCTACTTGGAGGGTTTTCGCCAATGCTACAGGCCTCAACCAAATCTTCAATAGTTTGGTAGAACATTTTATCGCATCCAATTTGCTCAGCAATCTCGGCATTTGTTCTACCGGTTGCAATTAATTCAGAGGCAGCAGGCATATCAATTCCATACACATTTGGATTACAAACAGGAGGGGCTGCTGAGGCGAAATAGACCGTCTTTGCACCAGCGTCTCTTGACATCTCAATGATTTTCTTAGAGGTGTTGCCACGAACTATAGAATCATCTACTAAGAGCACATTGCGGCCTTCAAATTCCTTTGGCATTACATTGAGTTTTTTACGAACAGAATCCTTTCTTATCTCTTGCCCAGGCATAATGAATGTTCTTCCGACATAGCGATTCTTGACAAATCCCTCGCGATAGGAGACTCCTAAACGCTCAGCGAGGGCAAGTGCCGATATCCGTCCACTATCGGGAATTGGAATGACAACATCAATTTCATGATTGGGGGTTTCGGCAATAATCCGTTCTGCAAGAGCAATCCCCATATTTCGCCGAGCCTCGTGAACGGAAATACCATCAATGATAGAATCTGGGCGAGCAAAATATACGTACTCAAAAATACATGGACTGTGGACCTTTTCTTCAGCACAAACTCGAGTAAATAGTTCACCACCAGTAGTAATAAATGCTGCTTCACCAGGAAGAATATCTCTCACAATATCAAAACCAAGAGTAATAAGTGCAACAGATTCTGACGCCATACACCATTCCTCGCGTCCTGAAGCGCCGATTCTTCGACCCAAAATGAGAGGGCGTATGCCGTTTGGGTCGCGGAAACCCAATACTCCGAATCCGGATATCATGGCCACTATCGCATAACTACCGTTACATTCTTCATACACTGCACCTACCGAGGAAAAAATATCCTCAATGTCCAAATGAGACTCGCCATCAATGTTTAACCTCTTTTTGTTGGATAGATGAGCGGCAAAAATATTGAGCAATGCTTCCGAGTCACTTGATGTGTTTTGGTGTCGGCCGATTAGAGTCAAGTGTTCCTTCAATTGTTCGGCATTGGTAAGGTTTCCATTATGCGCTAATGTAATCCCATATGGAGAATTAACATAGAATGGCTGAGATTCTGCTCTGCTTGATGTCCCGGCAGTAGGATAGCGCACATGGCCAATTCCCATATGCCCTACAAGCGACTTCATGTGTCGCTTGTAAAATACATCTGTTACCAATCCACTAGACTTACGCATACGAAAGCGCTTGCCGTCGCAGGTAACGATTCCTGCAGCATCTTGACCCCTATGTTGTAGTACCAAAAGACCATCATAAAGATCCTGATTCACAGGCGTTTCATAATTCGCAACGATTCCTAGAATGCCGCACATAAGTAGTCCCCTATCAGAATGGTTGGCTCAGAGGCCTTTGAACTTTGACGAGCAAAACTCGTCGAACTGACCTCACTCCTTTGTTGCGACGACAGTCCCGCCGCCATTATCAACACACTTTTCCACTTCGGAGATTACAGTCTCCCAAGTTTCCAATGCAAGTTCAAAATCTGGCGCAGTAAGTTCAACGCGGTAATTGGGTGCACCATTATAAAAACACTCAACTTGGACTTCAAGTTCCTCATTAGCATGAGATTCTGCGACAAGAAGTGCCTTACGTATAGTTTCAACGCCTTCTTCACCACCTACTTCAATCTCAAAGTTGCCGCGGAATACTACAAATGCTGGGATAATATTCTCAATGGCGATTTCAATGAAAATTTTCACCCAATCTCCCTCAAACTCTAGTTCGCTGAGGGCGGTTTCATCTCTGGCGCTATCTTCAAAAGAGCCGAATAGAGTACCGAAAGCATCGGTTAGTTCAGCGCCAATTTCTTCTCGCTTTGCATCATCCCAACCAGCTTTTTCTCCGACGAATTTTAGCAACTCTGTTGCTCTTTGTTCATTCTTCCAAGCATCAAGAGTTTCCCTACGACGTTCTTCACTAACACTCTTCAATGATAATTCAAGGCTACGTCCATCGCGGCGAGTGCGGAGAACTTTACAGACAAGACGTTGCCCTTTACGCACAAAGCCACGTACATTTTTTACCCAACCACTGGCGATTTCTCCAATGAAAATGAAACCAGTAATATCTTCATATGTGTCTAAACTAACGTAGGCACCGTTGGTTTTTACTTCAGTAACAGTACATACCACGAGGCTACCTTCGGAAGGTGAACCTTGATTTGCCATTATTAGAGCCCCGTTCATTCAAGGGTTTCGACTACTTTGCAACCGATCAATTTTGCTCGGCCAGAGGAAGGTGAAGTTAGAGTTCGACTGCAAACATTACAGGCGATCACAGTTGTTGAGCGGGCGAAAATAGTAGTTTCATTGCCGCAATCGTTACAAGATACTTGAATAAATGTCATATTTTTCAACTCCCAAATCACTTATCCTGTAGTTCGAATTTCTTTGCACGCTGGCAAGGAGCATAATGTGCCTTGCCGGTTTCTGTGCAACGGAAAAGAATGTTTACTCGCTTTGTAGGCTTCTCTCTGCCTTCGGGCTTTGGACGCGGGAAACCACGGTATCCTGCAGTAACACGGCGGAATCTTCTCTGACCCCACTTTAATTCACTGGCGCGTCGCTTCTTGACACGCTCAATGGTATGCATGGTGTGCTTACCAGCACTGGGACTATATCGCTTGACTTTGCGCGGCATCTTGACCATAACATCACCTCTAAGTAACTCGCCGACAAAAGCCCCGTATATAGCGATGACGGACACCATCGGCAACTGATAATGAGGGAATAATCGCCTGAATGATTGCTGCTGGCGGCGAATCTTCTTCAACCATGCCCCTCTACATCGTATTATGGAAGCATGGATTTCGGCATTATTGTGGTATTGGTTTCCCTTCGCACTTGTGCCTTTAGGCATCTGGTTATCGCTTGCGCGTGGTAATGAAAAATTACAGAAAATCGGGATGCCGCTTGCAGTCCTTGGAATTATTTTTGTCATGGCTTCACCTTGGACTGCCCCTGAATCCGACTCAAGCGCCAGCGGACATCTTTTGCTTTCAATTGCAGGTCCAGTATTACTTCTTGCCTGGGGTTGCTTTCTCGCAATTTTTGGAGGACAAGTACCAGTTGGTAGATTACCGCCAGTAGCAAGAAAGGGAGGATATGTCGCAATAGTAATAGGAATATGTTGGCTCGCATTCATGCATTACGAAGCACCACCTATTTGGAGAGAAGACATTAACCCATATTGGGGCACCTGGTGGGCAGTATTTATTCTCTCAGCCATTATGTCAAGTGGATTATTAGCCCAGATGGCACATACAATTGGAAATATGCGAACAAAAGAAACAATACTGATGGTGGGCATCTGCTTAAGTTTTGTTTTACTTGGGCTGATTTATTTCATGCTAGTCGATACAAATGCAATTAGTGCTGAACAATTTCGCACTGATATTTGGCTTGCAGGTGCGGATCTATTTGGTACTGTAATAGGGGGGCTCCTCGCAATAGCCATCTTTGCCATTGTAATCACCATGTATGAAAGAAATTTGCCGGAACCGGCAAAAACAAACCCCTTGAGTATTACGGAAAAAGAAAGAGTTACTGAAATTCTAAAGGACATAGTAGGGGGTGAGAAAGATGAATGAAAAGGGCCATTCTCTCGCACAGTTGCTTGTTATTCCTTTGTTATTATTATCAGTAATGTTGATTTTTGACCTCATACTAGGTCTTGGCGAAGTCAGTACTGCTTTCAAGAGATTTGCAAATGCATTACTTACATCCTACACCCTTGGGTCTGGCGCCATGTTGGGGGCCATGTTCTTCTATGCAGATAGTAGAAACAAGCCTTTATCACCACTAATAGGGATGTTATTCGCCACATTCTTAGGTGCAGTTTTGATGCTATTTGCGCTGTCATATAGTGACTTGTTGCTTGAAGGGAATGGTTCAATGCAAGCACAATTCTTCTCAAATGTGGTGCACCTATTGGTTGTAACATCAGCAATATGCGCGGCCTTTGGCCTAAATGCAGGATTATTGATGTCCTTTATCTCTGGGCAGCCGCCACGAACTATGCCTTGGGATGATGAGGAAGAGTAAGAGAGGCACACTCGCCAATAATAGTAACTCTAAACCCCCACTCCTACCAGCGCCCTTGGGACTATTCAAGGGAAAATGAGTATTGTTCAACCACCGGATGAAACTGTAATTAATTCAAGCCTCACATCTTCTTTGATGATGGTGTTTTGCGGCACAACAGTTCCTTCAAAAACTGCAAGTACAGTTGAAGGGTGGATTGGAGTTTTGGCCAAAGCATCAGCGATACTCATGCGTTCCTTTCCATCAACCACAATCTCTTCCCCCTCGGACAAAAAGGTGATTCGCATGTCCCTGCGTCGCCCATCATCCTTATGACAACCGCGCCGTCGCCAACTCGCAGCCGAGATCGCATAGCCCGGTATCGCGGTGGATTCGAAATCCACTGTCTTTTGACGCGGGGGTTCAAATCCCTCTCTCGGCGCTCAAATCATCACCTAGCATAGCCGAGAGATGGGCTGACAATTTGGCGACAAAAGTAAACTGAATAATATCAATTTCCGAAAGAAATACTAATCACTCAGCAAAAAACTCAAGAACCGTCTCGTCAGGACTCGCCATCCGAGGGATTAGATGTTCAGCAAGGGCGGCGCCGAAATGAAGCAATGGAGGAAGTTGTTGGAAGACAATTGTACCGAGCAAATACATATGCATGCTACAGAGGCTGATTGTATTTCGTCCATCACAATACCATTTGCAATTGTAGAAGAATACCCTGATTTACAATATTCATTGAGTGAAGAACCACTGAAAACGATGGCTGCAGGAGATGAAGTATTATTCAACATGATAGAGGATTTAAATGGCTCACTACGTGCCAGAATTAGGGTAATTGGATTGCCAGATACATACGCAATAGAAATAAATTCTCTTAGAACAAGAGACCGAAATAGGCTGCTACGTATTGATGTAAATGTTCTCGATATCAATCATAACACGGGATGGATAAAGAAAATAGATTGGCATTGTCTTGAGTGCAGAGCGGTAAATCATACCCCTCAAAATTTCCTCAGGAATCGAAGAAAGCCTTGGAAATGCTGCGATTGCGGAAAAATAAGAAATCGTTCTACTGACTTCGCACTTGATTCGGAATCAACATCTTATGAAGATTGTCAGCAAATACTCATTGTAGATGCAAACGAAGAAAATGAGGGGCGACGAAGAGTAATTGATGCTTGGCTATTTGATGAACTCGTAGGTTCAGTACAAAAAGGAGATGTCATTAGAATAAATGCGAGGCTACGCCTCGCATCGACTCATCCAAGCGGAGATTTTGATGCAACCACTTTGCGCACATTTCAGTTGCAAATTGAGTCATATGAAATGTTGGAGCCACACGAATTTGATGTTGAAGAGCAAGGAAATGGCGAAGATGAATAGTTAAAGGAATGCAACTCAAAATACTTTCCTGAGGCGAAATGGGTATTGAATACTTATTCCCAGCATCAATAATGCGCTGGCCTCATTGACTGAAATATTTGCTTCAAGCGGTTCTTGTAAATGCTTGAATACCAGTGATATGTCGGCCGATAATCAAGTTATGTATGTCATGGGTGCCTTCGTAAGTCTTTACTGACTCAAGGTTTGCCATATGCCTCATTATGCAATATTCGTCTAAAATACCATTCGCTCCATGTATGTCTCTTGCCATTCGAGCAATGTCTAAAGCAATGTCAACATTGTTCATCTTAGCCAAGGAAATTTGCTCAGGGAACCATGTCCCATCATCCTTCTTCTTACCTAAGTGATATGAAAGCAACTGAGCCTTTGTGATTTCTCTAAGCATCCAAGACAACTTGTTTTGCACAAGTTGATAGGCTGCGATAGGCTGGTCAAATTGGATACGCGACAAGGCATATTCCTTTGCCGAATGGAAGCAAGCCTGAGCAGCGCCAATCGCTCCCCAAGAAATCCCATATCGTGCATTATTGAGACATGAAAACGGACCGCGTAGGCCCTTTATGTCGGGGAAAATACGGTCTTTAGGAATCTTACAATCTTGGAAAACTAACTCACTCGTTACGCTGGCTCGGAGGGAGTACTTGCCCTTCATTTCAGGAGCAGAAAATCCTTCATCTCCCTTCTCAACAATGAATCCTCGGATAACTCCATCTAACTTAGCCCAAACCACAGCAATGTCTGCCAAAGTACCGTTCGTGATCCACATTTTTGCCCCGTTTAGCAAGAAGTGATCACCCATATCTTCGGCTTTTGTAATCATATCTCCTGGATTTGAACCATAATCTGGTTCGGTTAATCCGAAGCAACCGATCCATTCGCCTGAAGCCATTTTTGGCAAGTATTTGTTCTTTTGTTCCTCGCTTCCAAAATCCCATATTGGGTACATTGCGAGCGAACCCTGAACACTAGCAAAAGATCGTAGACCACTATCGCCGCGTTCTAACTCTTGGCAAATTACACCATACGCCACATAAGATAATCCTGGACATCCATATCCTTCAAGGGGTGCGCCTAATACTCCCATTTCACCTAATGCGACTCGCCATTCATCGGGGAAAACACCGTCGCTACATGCCTTTTCTATATTTGGGAGTACTTCATCTTCCACCCAATCGCGAACCATATCTCGAACCATTAGTTCCTCTTCTGTTAATAGAGAGTCAACATCATAAAAATCTAGACCTTCGTAGGGCATATAGACACCTTCAACTCGTTCCAAAAGCCTGCACCACATAAACCCCTCCTTCATCATCCCTGCTCAAGGGAAAGACATCGAATACCGCATTACAAATTATCGATTGCCAATAATATCGGATACTGCATCCAATTTCTCAGGATTGGCCTCAAAGAATCCTGCCAAGTCAGCAAGCCCTGCAGAAATAGCATCTGCTACAGCAAATTTGGCATCAAGAGGATGCAGGGTAGAATCGGCAACTGCTTCTTTGAATGCCTGCAAATCTGTCCATGTTGAAGGCTCGCCATACTCAGGGTTTGGAGTCACAACAATTTCACCAAATTCAGGCAAAATAATATGCTCAATTAATTCATAAACTGGTGAATCGCTTTGTTCTGGGTCCAAGTATGCCTTTCGCATTTTTTTGCGCAATTTCTTAGGAGTATCATGAAGTAGAATTGCACCAGAAGGGTCTGACTTTGACATTTTGTGGTCAAAAGATTCCATTCTTGCACCCGTAGTTTTTAATCCTGAAATGATTGAAGTGTGAACACAAGTAGCCTTATGCCACCCCCATTTATCGGCAGAGTCTCGCATATACATGTGAGCCTTTCGTTGGTCCATCCCACCGATTGCAATATCAATATTCATCTCAAAAATATCTGCTGCTTGCATTGCTGGATAGAAAAATTTAGACAAATCACCATCCGAGGAATCTTCATCTCTCCCCATGATTGAAAAAGTTCGGCGAACTCGTTGCAAACTCATATTCTTTGAACAACGTAATACGCGAGCCCAATATTCGCCACTATCCATTATCTCACTAGCATAAATGAAGCGCAGTTGACCTTCACCTTCACCTTCGTCGGGATTACCCAGTAATACGCGAAATGTATCTTCCATGTATGACGCAGTAGTTTGAATCTTTTCCATATCGCCTCCGAATTTATCATTGACCCAAGCGTGCCAATCGGCTAAGAAAATCAAAACATTTACTCCACTATCAAGCATTCGACGTAGGGCTAAAGAAAGGACTTTCCATCCGATGTGGGCCTTTCCACTGGGCTCAAAACCAACATAACAACGTAGGATTCCATCTCCTCCGGCCGAAGTTGATTCATCCATGCATTTTACGAGGTAGTTTATTCCCACTACTTCTTGAACGTCGCCAATCATCCATGCTAAGCGGCGACGGTTTTCAGAAGAAAGAAACTCAATGTCGGGATTTGCTTGCAGATAAGGAGTCAATGCTGCGGAAATTTCCTCATCAGCCATGTCCCCTATCTGTCTCATTTCATCACCATTTATTGTTTGTATAGGAAAGTGCTGTCAAAGAAATATCTCACTTGAACTCAACTAATTTGCTCAGTTTCTCTGAAAGTGACATTGCACGAGTGAAATTACCTTCATCTAATTTCTCCTCAATTTGAACAATGAATTCATTCGCTTGCACCTTCATTTCATCGGTTATCTTGGTTGAAATACTCATTAATTTCCGTGCCATTTTGACATTCGTTCTTGCCTTTCCGGCTTTTTTCCCATCTTCTTTAGCCTTATCTCCACGCTGCTTTGAATTATATCCAGTAGCTGAATCAAGGAATGCTGAAAATGCAGCGCGGCTTGACAATGCTGCCTCTCTACCACCGTCAGCAGAAAGAAAATCAGAAAGGTCTGCGCCTTTCAATTGTTCAACATCAACTACCAATTTTCCTTCTTTATTGTACGAAGCATCCAATTTGGTCATGATCCCCTTGGTGGCTACAAAGCCGCCTTCTGCATCGGCAACAACATTATCAAAATGCTTTGCTCCAAGTTGCGCTAGCCCTCCTGGTCCCAAGTCTTTGATTACGCCGCGCTTAACATAGTATTGCTCCATAAGCCACCCGAATCATAGCCCATCCATAAGTGCTACCCAAACAATAATTGTAAAATCGGGCAAGAAAGGGCAAGATAGGGTAGTCATATTTCATCCGAAATTGAAGCAAAGGTCAATTCAGAAGATAATTCGCCTGAAAATATTTGTCTCCACTCATTTCTTTTTCCTCCTTCAATATTCCTCGCCGCTTCTCTTTTTGAAGTCTATTTCACCAACCGAGGTTGCCTTACCATTGGCCGAATGCCTGCACATCCGTCACATTTCTCCATCATTACCCTTGAAATGGAATGCGCAGTGCGCCAACTATGCGCCGAAGCCTCGTTGCCTTGATGCTGATTACCCTAATGCTGAGCCTTTCGCTGGCTAGTGCCGCATCAAGTACTGTTGATGTGAAATCAGAAGGAAGAATTACTGTCGAAGCATTGGGTCTTGAAACTGCTGAAACAAATCCTCTCGGCGACCACCTGCTTATTGCCGGAGCCGATGGGTTTGTCCGAATTATTAGTGCCAATTCTCCAACTGACGCTTCAACTGCCGTAGAACTGCAGCACAGCAACACAAACACCCTTAGAGACATTACTTGGCACCCCGCTGGAAATACCGCACTCATCGCCGGCGATTCAGGGACTGTTCTTCGCTATTCACATGAAGATTATGCCCTAACTACCGTCAGCGGAACCGGTGCACTCGAATCTTCAGACATTTCTGCAATAGATTGGCGCCTCAACGGTGATTATGCTTACCTTGGCTCTGCCTCAGGCGTAATCTATAGATACAGTAGTTCCGAAGGATTTACCTTACTTGACATGAGTGCAAATAGTGCCGTTTCAGCAATTGAATGCCACGAACAATTGCAACTTTGTTTAGCCACTACCCTATCTGATGGAATTGCAATTATTGACCGCGACCATGATGTTTCTTGGCTCGGAAGTTCAGGCGACACATGGGTGGATGTTGACTGCCCAGATGTTGATTTGAATGAATGTGTAGCAATTGCTAGTGGACGACGAATAAGTGCTATCATCCTAAATGAGCAAACGCCCGCTTCAACTAGCATTGAAAGCCCAGTAATTGTTGGAGAATTGGGTGGAGAATTCGTTAGTATTTCAATAATGGATGATCATACAGTTATTATTGAAATGGCTCCTTTTGCCCTAATCAAATTTGAAATGGACGGGCAAAAGGCATACCAAGTACTTGAGCATGCGACGGTTAGTGAAGCCAGCTCAACACTTGCCGGCACTAGTTTAGTGGCAACTTGGGGAGATGATGATACACATGGATTCATGATTTCAAGCGACGGTACTGTTTCCTCCTTCGCACCACCGGCAGTGGAAGACGATGTATTGATGTTCAAAGCAATTGGAGTTATGGTAATGATTGCAGTACCAGGTACTATTCTCGGATTGATTTATATGAATAGTAAGACATTGCAAGGATGGTACCACGGACGAAGAAACGCAAAGCGAGAAGCAAAAAAGCAAGCCGAACTTGATGAAATTAAGGCTCAGAAGGTTGCCGAGAGGGCTGCCAAAAACAAGAAATAATCACTCGCTATTGTGCGAGGCTACCCTCGCAAGAAAGTTTGTTGTTATTCAGTAGAGTGGAGCAGCAAGACTATGGAATCTCATCAAAGAGATATCCATCTTCCCATTTCTTCTCACCCAAAGCAACTTCCAACTCGTATGGAGTCAGCATAGGTTTGTCATAGCGTACGGAGTCATCAATAGCAATGCGAGGGCAAGCGGTATTGACAAAGGCGTCAACTGGGTAGAAGTCAATGAGGTCGGGGCCAACATGCTCCAATGCCAAGAGATAGCCCTTTTTACCATGCTTTTCTAGCATCCGTTTCATTTTCAAAGCAAGAGTACGGCGCATTTGCCCTGGCTTTTCACCGATCAATATTCCGTAACTTTTCGCATCTTGGATTGCCATTATTAGACCGAAGCGTTGGCGTAATATCCGTTCTATTCGCTCCAAAGACATTTCGCCAGCCTCGTTAATGTATGGGTCAAGAAGGGCAAGAGGTTTGCCGGTGTGTAATACTAAACCAATTGGGTGAAAGTCTCCACTACCCAAAAAGAGATAGTGGCCAATACTTGAGTCGTCACCAGAATAATTGCATCCCAAAACTTGCCCAGGGAAACTCAGACGTTCACCTCCAATGGGAATTGTCACCTCAAATCCGGCTTTCTCAAGTCGGGCTTTGAAGGTCGGTAACATGTGGAGATGTTGGATTGAACCGACTAGGCCCAATTTATTGCCAGTCAGCGGGGTTTTTCTTCCTACTGCATCGAGAAATAATTCTTGGGCTTCTTCCTCACTTAATGCAGGAGTGCCGAGGGCTTCCTCATTTTCGGAACCAGCGATGATGGCAGCATTGGCGGCGGCGAAACGCTTCGCAGAAAATTCGCGATGTTTTTCCAGAATGGGCAATACCTTTGCCAAATCAGGGTCGCCATCGTAAGTGACATCGATGAATTGAGTGGGCATGCCAGAGTCAATATTCATTTGACTATGCCCCATGTGAGCAACTAGTTCAACTCCCATCATTTTCATCTTATCGTGAACAAGGTCGCATGCACCATAGCAAGGATCTGCGGCTAGAACAACCTTTGAGGAAGTCTCCTCCTCAATTTGGTCCATCAAATCAAGAGCTTGCATTTTCAACCCTTCTGGCACTTGAAGTGCCACTAATCGGTTATCATTTGCCTTAATTCTGGCGATAAGTTCAGCCAGTTCAAAATCATGCTTGCCCATGTCCATGAGTGTTCCTCCAAAGTGTCCGTCACGCCTTCTATTCAAGAACCCACCCGTTGAATTGCGAAGAAAGGTCAAGACAGAAAATTTCACAAGAGATATAAAACGCAGGTTGGAGAATAGGGTTGTTGAATGGGGTTGAAATGAAATTAGTCAAGAATGGTGATGTTCTCTCCTTCCATCTTCATTTTTATCAAACTATTGAGGGGCCAGTTGCCTTCCTCGCGGACTTTACTAACGCCATCACCCTTTTCAAAAACAATCCAGCAATCTTGAACTATCGCTCCAATACTCTCAAGTGTCTTTAGCACCGGAAGCATTGTCCCCCCAGTGCTTACTACATCATCAACGACCAATATTCTGTCACCAACAGAAATGTCATTGAGAAAAATTTCCCCTTTTGAGTAGCCAGTAGTCTGGTCAATAGCAACTTCGCCGGGCAAACCATATTCCCTTTTTCGCCCGATTACCAAGGGTTTTCCGCTATCAAGGCACAAGGCTGCAGCGAGTGGAATACCCATTGCTTCAAGACCCAAAATCAAGTCTATTTCATCCCAATTTACTTTTTCTGAAATTAGATCCCTTGCGACTCCAAGAAGTTCTGCACTCTGTTTGGGCACCCCGTCTGAAAGAGGATGAATGAAGTATGCATACTCGCCTTTCCACACCACAGGTGCGTTGATTACACTTTCCTGAAGTAAGATAACTCTTGGGTCAATGGGGCTAATAGTGCCTTCCATAACTTACCTCAGTAACTCTTACCCTTTAATTATTGCAGGCAAAAAGAGTAGTGAAGATTGGCAAATTGCAAATCCAATCGCCAAGCAAAACCTTTGCTTGCAGAAGAAAGCGTGAAGAAAATTCACAAGAAGACTATTCAAGCCATTCCCTTAACATGCTCCGCACCACGAACCAAACGAATGGTACAAGGTGTTGGGAATTTCATGCTAGCCTTACGAAGTGCATCCTTTGCAACCAAGAAATCCTTGGGCTTGCAGTGAAGTGACATTACTCTCTGACCACGCTTAACGCGGGCAGCGGTTCCGACATTCTTTCCGAATGCGCAACGCATACCTTGAGACACACGGTCAGCACCTGCTCCAGTAGCCTGCTTATTCTCACGTAGAATGTGATGAGGATAGGTGTGAACACGTAGCGCATATCCATCAACACCGGCTTGGTTTCTGATAGTAGCGTTACTGATAACACGGGCTGCCTCAAGAGCAGTGTGGCGAATTTGCACATTGTTGTTGGAGGTTAATTCCACAACAATTTCGAACTTACCCATCTCTGCATCTGAACGATTTCCAGAATGGAAGGACAAAATACGGTTGTTTGGCACACCACCAGTGTACTTGCGTCGAGTATAGGCTTGACCCTTGAGTCGGCGATACATCTTTGCTGGTTTACGTGCCATTTACACCACTTCCGGGCCACGGCGACTTTGCATCCCTATTTAATGCCTATTGAGCGAAGGAGAAAACACACATGCAAGATATAATGGTTTTTTCAACCCACAGAGAGGAACTTACTTAATTATTTTGAACCATCGCCAAGCCTATTTCATACCTCGCCGAATGCAACCACGGGGGAAAAATGATTCTCTTGTGTAGGCAATAAGTATTCAATCCATGCCTACTTTGGGTAGTTGAGGCGTATGACAGATAGTGAGGCCCTCCCGCAAAAATCTGAGTCCAGCAAGTCGGTTTCACATACTGGCGATTCTGGTGACGAAAATAGCCAAGCCAGCGGCGTAGTTTCAGGATGGCGGCAGTGGATAAAAGAAGAGAGTGATCATCAATGGCTTTCTCTTGTTATTTTTGTTTTTGCAATTCTCATCGGCGCACAAATGATTGTTTCTGCATCTGTCACGCCAGGTTTGAATTCTACCGATTATAATTCACAAGAATCTTCCATCATAGACATGGAATGGAATGACGATTATTCTATGGCATTATTGCTCGTCAATTCACATGGTGAAAAACAAGTAGAGGCTTGGGATGGCGTTAACCGCACCCCCTTGGCATTTGATGGAGGAAGAACCATCACATCTTGGCAAGGAGGTTGGCTTATTGGAGGTGACGACGGAGCCCTCGGCAGATGTCTTGTCACTTGTAGCACAATCACTCCCATTAACTTAGAATGGAATGGCAGCAGTATCGGACAACGTATCATTGGAATATCGACTTCAAATGGTGATTCCGGGCTATTGTTAATTCGCTCAACCGATGCATCTCCAACAGAAGATCCAGATCAATTCTTATTTCGTTCAAATGAATCCGTTGTCATTCGCGCTTTCAACTCTACTCATGTTGGTCCAACAAGTGAGGCTCTATCCTCTGACATATCATTAACTGCAATTTCTTCAATTGATGAAACGACTTATGCTATCGGCTATGGTTGGTTTGGCAATAATCCAGCATTAACTTCTGAGAATGGAGTTATTGCTGAAGTAATTGGCGGTGATACTGAAAATGCCCCACAGATTCAACTTCGCCATATTGGCCCTGCCCTTTATCACACCATTCTTGCCAATGCCGCATCCGACGAGTTTGTTGTAGTGGGGGATTTGGACTCCGTTGTTATTTCCCCCCAGGGTACTTTGGAAATCGTTTCGGAAATGAATGGTGCAAATGCTGCTACTATGGATGATGAAGGTAATGTATGGATGGCGGGGGCTCTTTCAAGTGATTTCATTCAATATATTCCAGCGGGTGAAAAGGTTGCAGTTTCAATTCAAATAAAATCAACTGATTTAGATGTTTCTTTGATGTCTTATAATGGAGATGTGGTGCTTTTACATGGAACTGATTCATCAGGTGCTGCCGATATGGAATTCAATATGGATGCTTCAAAGAATACAATTGTTCCGAGCAATTTTTCACGCCTATTATTCATTATTTTTGGTTCAACATTAGTGGTAATGAAGGTGTGGTCCATTTGGGCTCGAGCTCAATATAATAAGCAATCTTAGTATTTTTTCAACCTTGCCACTTTTGGCAAATATTGTGACCCTCAATTATCAACTAATAGGGTAGCGAGGGTTATTTGCGGCAAATGCTTGAAGAACTGTCAACAATCCGCTAAATCTACCCCGGCATGAGGCAAGCCGGTACAAAAAGGGAGGTGACTTGAAAATGGCAAAAACCACAATGATGGACCAATTTCATGCCATTAAGGCAAACCATCCCGATACTGTGTTGTTTTTTCGCATGGGCGATTTTTATGAGTTATTCCATGATGATGCCCATATTGGTGGTGAGGCACTCGGCTTGACGGTTACTAGCCGCGACAAGAATTCAGAAAATCCAATTCCAATGGCTGGCTTTCCTTGGCACGCACTTGAGTCGCAACTACGGAAGATGTTGGCCAAAGGGCATAAGGTAACCGTATGTGAACAAGAAGAAACTTTACGCCCCGGCGCAAAATTACTCGAACGCATAGTCACCCGCGTGTACACACCAGGTAGCCTGTATGAAGAATCGTTAATCGGCACCGATGCGACTTCGACTTTGGCCAGTATTCTGTGTCAGGCAGACTCGACTGCTTTGGCGGTCCTGGATGCTTCTACAGGCCGTGTAGTCGCTGCTGAATTTACTGGAGATGGGCGTTGGGCACGCCTTCTTGATGAAGTATTACGATCTAGCCCTGATGAAATAGTTCTGACTAAAAGAGAAGCCGAACACGAGTTGGTGGGTCAGTTGATTTCACAGTTGGATGGAGTTGCTGTTTCTCAACATCATTTACCATCCAAGGCAAGACTTGAAGCCTTGCGACAACAATTGCAATTGAGCGATTTAGGACTACTTGATTTAGATCGGCATCCTCTAGCCATGGAGGCTGCTGGCTTGGCGGTTGATTATGTTAGTAAATTACATGTTGCAGATTCTGTTCCCATCCGCGATGTATTGATTCAAGAGGAAGGAGATGGTTTAGTTTTGGACCAAACAACTCTGCGTAACCTTGAGGTGGCAAAAACATTAATTGGTGAATATGAAGGGTCTCTACTCCAATCTATAGATTCCACTAAGACTGCAATGGGAAGGCGTATGCTGAAGTCTTGGCTGATGCGTCCACTTAGGGATATTCAGCAAATCAAGTTACGGCAAGATGCAATAGCCCACTTAATTCGCGCATCTCGTCGCTTGCGAGAATCGCGTGAAAAACTCAAGGGTTTGCGAGACCTTGAACGCCTATCCATGCAATTATCATACGGGCGTTCAAACGGCAGAGACTTAGTGGCAATCGCTGCCTGTCTTGACCGAATGCCAACATTAGAGTCTCTCTTGAAAGAAGGAGATGACCCCCTTCTCAATGAATTGGTTAGTGGAATCTCTGCCCTTGATAATTTGCGCCATGAAATCCAAGTTTCCCTCAAGGATGAACAACCTCTTGCAATAAAAGAAGGAGGCATGTTTAGAGAGGATACTCATGCCGAATTGGATGAACTCCGTGTTGGTGCAATTGAAGGTAAAGCGTGGATTACTGACTTCGAGGAAAAAGAACGTAAACGCTTAGAAATCCCTTCTCTTAAAGTCCAAAGCAATCGTCAAATCGGTTGGTTTATTCAGGTTACAAAATCTCATTTATCTAAGGTGCCTGAAGAATATCACCGGAAACAACAGATGACAAATGGCAATCGCTATTATACCGAAGAACTGAAGCGCTGGGAGGATATTATTCTAAATTCCGATACCCGAGCAAATGACTTGGAATACCAACTTTTCTGTGAATTGCGAGATAAAGCGAGAGATGTTGCAACAAAAATTGCCGCAATCGCCAACCAAATTTCACAGATAGATGCGATTGCAAGCCTTGCCGAGATATCCCGACAACGCACCTGGGTGCGTCCCGAAATCGTTTCGGGTGCAGAGCGCCTAGAATTGGTTGGCGCCCGCCATCCTGTTTTGGAATCGCAAGGTGGCTTTGTCCCAAATGATGTAAACTTCAACAAAAAGCGCAAATTCTTATTGATGACAGGGCCCAACATGGGTGGAAAATCCACCTATCTTCGCACAACTGCACTAATCACAATTCTCGCTCAAGCCGGATC
>JABIHC010000090.1 GCA_018649825.1 Methanobacteriota archaeon | reverse complement strand
TCAAGAATTCTTCCCGAGCCGAGGGGGTTTTCGGTTGAACGTCCGCTGCTGGCCACCATAAACATAAGGGGAACTTGGAGGACTTTGAACCCTGCCCTTCCAAAGAGCCAATAGAAGAGGTGAAATGTAACGAAGAAAATGGTCTAAAGTATTGCCAAACGGGAAAGATGTACCACAATAAGTGCAGGAGAGAGGGATTCGAGGCAGAGGGGGAAAATGAGAGGCTATCCTTGGAGGTCCGAGGTAGCAATAGATGCAATCATCAAATCACATATTTCCTCATTTGACCATCGGCCAATATCGCCGTTATCAATTTCGCTAATTTCTTCGGGTGAAATTATTTGCAAGCGGATTAATCCTTCAATAGTTGGAGTTGGCCGAGAATCTGTTATCTCAGCAGAAATTTCCGCGGCTAATTCTACGGCAGTTTCTCTTATTTGAAGCAACTCACATACGGGAATCATTCCTTCTCCTTCAGATTCGGGTATTTTGACAATCCATGCTTCAGCATCGCTTTCGGAAACACCAGCACGCTTTATCCCTGCACTTACATGATGAGTTCCGGAAAGAAGTCTAAGCATCTCTCCGTCAATTGAATTACTTCGCATGCAATCTTGCATTTTTCTTCTTTGGAGACCAAGCCAAGCAATCCATATTTGCTCATCACTGCACAATGTCTCCTTGCCAATTAATAGCCAAGACTCATCAGCCCTTTTTTCTATAAACTGCGACACTAAAGACTTGCGCACACCAGAATCAAGAGGCAAGCGGATACCCCACAAAGGGTATGGAGGTAATCCTTGCATAATCACCGGACCCAGTTTCCCCACATCAATCCACCCTTTCACCTGGAAGAACTTCATCATCGTCACGTTGTTTTGGAGAAACACCTCGCTTTCGCCCAGTGATTCTATGAACTTCGTTCATCATACGTTCAACTATTTTCTCACCCCAGCCGCGTTTGGCCTTGAGGGCAGTGATTTTTGCGGGCGATAATGCAAGGAGGTCGGCGGGATTTCTTACACCAAAATTCATCAATGATCTAGCTCGAACCCGCCCGATGTTTGGCAGGCGTATTAATTCAAGAATATCTTCTAAACAACCGTGGCGAATCCGTGTTCGTAATGTATCTAATCTAGAAATTAATGCTTGAACCATTTCTTGATGCTCAGAAGAAAATGCATTGTCCACTCGGATTAGTTCCTTTGATGAAT
This sequence comes from Methanobacteriota archaeon, assembly GCA_018649825.1. GTDB lineage: Archaea > Thermoplasmatota > Poseidoniia > Poseidoniales > Poseidoniaceae > PSPT01. The sequence continues at coordinate 11,384 of JABIHC010000090.1, read as the reverse complement.
AGAGCAACCAGTCCATCAAATCAATCCGATGACGGAGATCTCCGGGAGTAATGCCATGCACCTTCTCTATTTGTCGCGAGGGACTTTCTTCCGTCCAATTTTGCAAAATCCAAGAAGACTTAATCGCCTTCAAATATCGGTCTTCAAGAGATATGTCAATAAGCATGCCATATTCTTCCGCACTTCCCTTCACATGAAGTCGGTCTCTTTCACTATCTTTCGGCCAAAATCCAAGGAAATCGGGAGTTGCTGAAGAGAGGTGAATCAGCCCAAAATCACTGACGCCCATATCCGGATTCCGCCGGACTATTCGTCGTACTGCCCTTCTCAAACCTGTTCTCAAAATGGCTGCCGAAAGTGGGTCAATGTAGAGTTGCGCTGCCCTATGCCCGAATGAAGTTGCGCGATACTTCATTGCAGGTGGGTCTTTAATTTCAGGCGTGACTGGCAAACCAATTTCCAGGGAGGTGGCTTTGCGAAAACCAAGTATTGGTTTACCTATTGGTCGTCGCGAGGGTGTACTTTGGCGGTTGGGTTGAGCATTTGGTTCAACCAATTCAACGCCCTGAGTTGCACTTGCCTGAACAACCCATTGTGGGAGTTCATCTTGCCAATCACCCTCATCTCCCGTCTCATTAGATGCTGCATGTTGGGCAAATTTCTCAGCCAATCCTTCATCTATTCCAAGGCGTTCAACAAAGCCCTCTTCAATCAACCATTCAAGCATTCTATCCGTCCGTTCCTCAAGCATTGCTTCTAGTTGAGTGTGGCCAAGAAACGTGGATTTGAAAAATGCCCTAATCGCTTGGCGGGTTTCTAAGCCACCGGTAGCGATGCCCGAAAGCAGGTGTACTCGCATTGGAGGGTCTGCTGCCAGTTTTGAGGTCACATCCTCGGGTGGCCCGTGAATATATTTCTCAGCAATAATGTCGGCTTCTTCAAGAGCCGATGAGCCTTTACACAATAGCCATGCCTGACCAAGGTCATCATACCTTGGCCTTCCTGCCCGCCCAAGCATTTGCTGAACTTCCATCACAGGTAACATTCGATTCATGCCATCATCCCAGCGTTTTAAATCTCTAATTAAGCAACGTCTTGCTGGCAAATTCACACCTGCGGCAAGTGTAGGAGTTGCACAAATGGCAGTAATCAATCCTTCTTTGAAACCATTTTCAACGGCCTTTCTTTGTGATGAGGTTAGCCCTGCATGGTGGAATGCAACGCCACCTTTTACTGAATTAACCAAAATATCGCCCATTGCGGAATCGCTCATTTCAGCGATTTTGTTACTCAATTTGCCCAACTTCTCAAGACGAGATGGGTCCTCCTTAGCCAAATACTTCTGCATCCTCTTTGACAATTTCTTTGCCTCTGATTGTGCAGATCTTCTTGTTGAAACAAAGAGAAGCAATTGTCCTTCTTCCTCAACTGTATCCAAAAGTACGCACCATGTTGGGGCACTTGCAGGCCCAGCCAATTGCTTCGGTGGCGGTAGGGGCATTCCTCCATCGTCGGATGCTGATTTTATTCGTCGTCGCGCTTCAACACAACCTTCAACCAAAGTTGACATTTCAAGAGCAACAGGTCTCCATTGTGAAATAATCAATTCTGCATTTAACCAGTCTGCCAGTTCAGGCGTATTGCCAATAGTTGCTGAAAGGGCTATGATTTGTGCCTTCGGGCGCCAATGGCGTAGGCGTGCTAGATTAACCTCCATAGTTGGGCCCCGTGACATGTCGTGAATCAGGTGAAATTCATCAGCAATGACGATACTGACATTATTAATTAGGTCGGGTTTGGTTCTCATCAAAGAGTCAAGTTTTTCTGAAGTACAAACAATGATATCTCCGCGGTCAAGGAAGCGTGCCTCGCCATCTCTATCACCAATACCTAATCCTACGTTCAGTCCAAAAGCACCACCGATTTCCTTCAGTTCAGCATATTTTTCACTTGCAAGGGCCTTTAGTGGGACGATGTAAATCGCCCTACTATTAGGTTCATCAACTAATAATTTTTGCAATATCCCTAAGTAAGCAACTAATGACTTGCCGGAGGCAGTCGGAATGGACACGAGTGTGTTGCCTCCACTGAGCACATGTGGTAATGCCTCCAATTGCGGAGGGTACAGATTTGTAATCCCCCATGTATTGGTAAGAAACTGAGGAACTCCACTTGGCAGCCCAAGGTCATCAACGCTCGAAGACCCTTCCATATCCCTAACCTATGGGCAAGAGTCCAAAAGGAGTTCGCATACCCTGTTATCAATAATGAGGGCGATAGATACTTATTTTCAAGGAAAATGCTCAAGGGGTAGCGACTACCGTATCCCCTCATGGGCACAGATAATGAGCAAGTTGAAGACCGCCTCTCCGTGTTTGATGATGAACCAGATATCAACGACTGGGTGGAAATTTTCAGTGGGGCGTTTTTGGCTATGCTCGGGATGTATTTCCTAATGAATCCTGGAGATGTGGTTCGCGTTGATGTCATGCAGTGGTTTAGTGCAGCAATGATTTCGGTCGGTGCAATTTGGGCTGGACACGGACTCAAGGACATGGCAGTAAAAGAGATCAGGCATAGCATTGTTGTGCTTGATTCTGCCCACCATGATACGGGGATTGACCTCGGGCTTATTCGTGATGTTCTCGTTAATCCAGCAGAATACCAATCTTTCCTTCTCCAAGCCTATGAAGAAGCATACGAGGACGGAATAATCACTGAGAAAGAAATGGCTGAATTATCGGCTCTACAAGAAGCACTAGGCCTTTCCGATGATGATGCTGCGAAAATTGCTGCCAGAGCGGCAATTAATTTGGCTCTAAAAGATGGATCAGTAGCTGAAAACGAATTGAAGATAATCATGGATGCGGCTAAGGCCGCAAAGGTTTCCAAGAAAAACTGTGAGAAAATTATGGCTGCTCTTGAAGATGGAAAATTGGATGAGGAAGAGGAAAAGATGCTTAGCGAACTTCTCTCCAATATGTAATCACAACTATCTCTGCCGCAAAATAACGCCACCTTGAAACCCTTGAGGTCCACGATTTATTCTACTTCCATTTATCTGAAGTTCCACTGTAAAGTGGACTGCTATAAGCGAGTTCATATGCCAACTCTCTTGCATTATCACGCCTTTTCTTCTCACCATATCCGACTAACAATACAATGGCTGCTCCGGCAGTTAGCAATTGTGTACCCCATTCAGTAACACCATTTGCCGTAATGATTCCAGTTGAGGTCACCATGTCGTCGGCATCAAAACTATCGCTTGGGCCCCAAGAAAAATCCAATTCATCAAGTCCACAATCACAATAAGAAATAGCCATTGAATCAGGATATAGTGCACGCTGAAACATTGCCCAATCCGCCAAACTAATGTCATTTGGCCTCGTATTCCACGCCGGAGATGCGGATGGACCTGTCGAGGTTGCTGAAACCATTGTCCACTTGATATGGGCAGCGGCTCCATTCGGCAAATCATCAACAACCAATATTGCTTCCAGAAGAAGCAAGTCAAGGGTTATCGCTCGCCCTGCATGAAGGATGAAATCAACTGCCTGTTGAGGCATTGAGCCATCACTATCGGGGCTGATTCCCTTTTTTGCAAGAAAATCAAAAACCAAATTGTCAATTCGCTTATTTTCCAGTTCCGAGGTATGTAATTGCCACCTTCCATCGTATAGTGGAGTTGCTTCATCAATGGGCATTATTAGGCTTATCTCCTCTCCCGCCCTTACACCAAGCGTCGAACCGATTACTTCCACCTTTGTCTGCCCATCAACAGAGGGGGAACTGACTTGCCAAATTGCTTCCATGTGGCGTTCAAGCAACTCTTCAATCTCGATTTCCCCACTCCCTCTCGCTTCCTCGCCAAGAGTGATGATCGGGTTAACTACGCCACCGATTAAAATTAAGACTAGAGCAATGGAAAGGGCGGCTCCACGGCTTTTGGAAGTTGGCATCATCAGCATAGAGCCAAGAATGAGTACAATCAAAATGAGTCCAATAAAGAGGCTGCTGGCTCTAACTTCCTCCAACTCAACGGCTTTCGAATCATCGCCCATTGTTGCAGTTCCAGTTTTGAAAATGGCATCACCAGTAAAATGGCTAGGGTCGGTTGGACCCATTCCCTCGTGTGCAAATCTACCATACCATTTGTACTCTTGGAAGTGCCCAGGAAGCCCCCCCCAACAAGCACTGTAATCTCCCTCGGCAAGCCCTCGGTACTGCATTGCCATAACCAATTTATCACCGTCAAAAGTAGTTCTAACTTCAGGCTTTTCCGCACGCCGATTATTTTCGCCTATGATTTCGGGAGGGTCGTGAGGTTGTTCTACTTCAATTGGTACATTGTACCATGTGATGGTGATTGAGAATATTTCGTGCTTAGGTAGGTTGAACTCCCAGCAGTCTCTATCACCATCTACCAATGCGCCACTAGATGATGTTTCAACATCGACTAAATAACGCGGTTGAGAATCCGAAGAAGGTTCGTCAACATTAGCGGTGGCAGGATTTACAGACCATTCTATTGGAATGGTAAAACTACTCGCCCCGCGCAATTGTAATTCCCAATTTGCGGGGCGATCTAGAACAAATGTAATGCGCAATTCAATCATGTCGTTTGGGCGCAACATCCTCCCTGCAGATAAATCAAGAGGTTCATCCTCAATCCGATAAGGAGCAGGCAGGTTTGGACTTACACCACTGCCAGAAAGGGACCATTCTTGCTCATTTGCACCGAGCCGCAAATACACATCCAAATCCGGCTGATTCCAACCCAAAGCATCCTCGCGCACTCGCAAGTCAACAACCAATTCCCGCATTATGTCAGGCAATAGAGCCATTTGTGTTTGAGAAGGTTCCATTTTGAATGTTAATATGATGGTTTTTGGAGTAAGTGGAGAAGCCTGTGAAGCATCACCAGTAATGGTCTCTTCGCCCGCAGCAGCATTATTTAGATCACATTCATCATCAGCATCACAAGCCAAAAACAACGTGTTTTGATAGTCTTCCATCCCCAATTCGGCTGAGGCCATTGGGAGCGAACTAAATAAAAATAGCAAAAGGAGTGCATACGGCATAACCCCCTTGTGCATAAAAAAGGCTGTAAGTCGTTTGTTATCAATCTATTTTATTGTAGAGTCATGCTATTTGACTAAATATGGCGCTAATAGCCACAAATACAAGTTTACATGTGAGATTCAAAGGCTGAAAATGGTTATGGTGAAGGGAGGAATTCCAACAATATCTGGAAAATATGCTATATGATGGTGAAATGGGGAAAATAGAGATGATAAGTGTACCTTTCAGAAGGAGATTAATTGGCCCCACCTTGCTCATCAATTAGGTAAACTTTGCATTTTCGACAAAGAAATCTGCCATTTGAACGACGCCTCCGTGGATGACTACGTTTACATGATGGGCAAGTCCACAACCACTTTGCCATTCTATGCCTTAATTCAGTAGTTAATTGACGCCCTAATGCCTTAGACTTTCTATCAGGCCATATTTTTTCCAGTGACTTAAAACCGGCGCCGTGCCCTGCATGTCCCAAACAGTGACAATATTCATGAAAAAGCACATACTCTCCATAGGGCAAATATTTTTCTTCAACCAAAGCCCTATGCAAATCAACTTTTCTAACATCTTTCGCTGATAAATTTCCCTCAGACAAATCTACACCAGGGAAAAATCTCGTCACGCCATGGCGTTGAGTTGCATCTTTTCGCAACCAGCCGAGAGGTATCTTTTGCAATTCTTCTATTTTGTCAATAGCAAAATCAAGTTGATTCATTTTTTCAAGAACTATCCGTTGTAATTCTTGCAAAGAGTCATCCATACAAATTCCTCACTAACTATTGTGCACTCCTGAAATCCACCTTTTCTCAATGCCAGCGATGATATGCAGGGTGACCTTCTTTCACTGCAACAAAAAGCCCACTCCCAAGAGCGCAAACTTTCCCATCAGCAGATAGAGTCATCTCAACCTTTGCTCTGTCAACCATTAATTCGGATATTGTTGCTAGAATTTCCAACTCTGCCCCAAGTGGAGTCGGACGTCTTAGTTTCACCTCATATTTTGCAGTCACAGTACATGGTGGATGATTCATTCCTTGGTCTTTCATTATTGCCATAGCCGCAGCCCAATTACCATGGCAGTCTAGTAAAGTACCAATTATCCCGCCATTTATCATTCCGGGAAATGCTTGATGCTCTTCACTTGGAGTAAATCTTAGAACTAAACCATCTGCAGTTTGGTATGAGTCAATTTTCAAACCTTTATCATTAGCTGGCCCACATCCGAAACATATTGAATTTGGAGCGTATTGGCGTTGCACACCTACTTCTTGCATACATCCTACACGAAGGTAGGGGGGTCATGAAACCATTGATGCAAATGATGGGGCAAGTTCATGGTTAGAGATATGTCCGCAAAGCCCATGGAAGAGGGGGGGGAGGTAGTTCCTTCAGCAGATGCTGCGTCGTCTCAACCCAAGCCTCCCGCCAAAAAGGTCGCAAAACCTAAGCCTAAAACGGCAACCAAAACGGCCACAAAACCTAAGCCTAAAACGGCAACCAAAAAGGTCGCAAAACCTAAGACCAAAACGGCAACCAAAAGGGTTACAAAACCTAAGACCAAGCCTAAATCGGATGAAACTGCAAAGAAGGTGGGCGAAACTACAGAAAATCGCAGTGCGTCAGAGATAGAAGTTTCAACAAAGGCTAATACTAGATCAAGGCCAAAAGTTCGTCTCGCTCATGAATTATCAAGCGATAGACGAAAGGTGATCAAAAAAGCCCTTGCCAGCCATAAGTCTGAGCATCGAGATGAATGGGACCGAACGGCAGGGGTAAAAAGTCATATTATTCTGCGAAAAAGAATCAAACCCGGTACAATGCGCTCTTTTGAGGTACCTCTTCTTGACATAGAGTTGGGGGATTCTTGGCCAATTCCTGTTACGGTGATTCACGGTAGTCGCCCTGGCCCTGTTGTTACTATTTCTGCTGGAATTCATGGTGATGAATTGACTGGCCCGAGTGCATGCACTCACCTTCTTTCCTCGGCAATGACAGATCCCGGAAAACCATTGGATCCAAAACATATTGCAGGAACTATTCGCATTTTACCAATACTCAATATTCCTGGATATAGGGCAAAGAATCGTCGATTCCCCGATGGCAGGGATTTGAATCGTGCTTTTCCAGGTAAAAGTAAAGGCAATACTACCTCACGCGTGGCATTTAAGATTTGGAATAAATTAATTGTAGGAAGCGATTATGTTGTTGATTTGCATAGTGCTGCAAAGGGGCGCTCAAATATGCCCCAAATACGAGGCGATTTAGCCGATCCGCATTCAAATATTATCGCCAAAGCGTTTGGAATTGAAATGATTCTTGATGCAAAGGCACCAAAGGGAAGTATTCGCCGCGTTGCAATGAATAATGACATCGGTGCAATTACCTATGAGGGAGGCGGTGCAGATTTCCTTGACCATGAAGCAGTACAAGTTGCAGTGACCGGTGTACTAAATGTGCTGAAAACCCTTCATGTCATCCCAGGAAACCCTACGCGCCCTAAATTCCGTCTACTCGCAAGTGGTTCACTATGGCTTCGGGCCAGCGAAGGAGGCCTGCTGGATATGTTTGTGGGCCCTTCATCAATAGTCGAAAGAGGCGATGTTGTGGCACGGATTTCAGACCCAGGTACACCGGGATTAGCAGTCGACATCGTTGCACCGAGCGATGGTTTGATGATTTGTACTGCGACTAATCCTTTCGTAACTGCAGGTACACCTGTTGGCCATTTCTTACCTATTGACAAGCATCTTGGCTTAATAATGAGTCAATGTGATGAAAATAATCGCTTTGTCGTTGCCGGTTCTGAGGCTGAACCAGTGTGGCGTGAGGAAACTGAAATTGACGAGATTTCGGTGAGTGGAGAATGGTCAGGTGGCTCAGTTGATGCAGAATGGCAGAGTGGATGGACGGAAGCCGCTGAATCTGATGATAATAGTGAAAGTGCGAAGTGAGGTACCTTCGGTGTTGGACTACGTTCCCACGAAGTTGGTGTTTGAGTAAACTGAAATCAGTTGTTGCTTAGGGATTTGAAAATCAAATCCTTGCCTTGGAAGTAATTCCAAGCGTATCTGGCACCCGAATCCCGCGGGATTCGGGTGCCTCTTTTTATTTTTTGAATCATACATTTAATGTGTGGTGCTAACTTGTTTCTTATCGGCCTCAAATAGTTGTTATCGGGCGGCGAAAATAATTTCGGAGCAAAATTGCACCCGATATGTTCGGTTCAACCTATATATGGTGCACGGGCCAGCCATCGTAAGCGAACATGTTCGCCCCATCCCTTGAGTTAGGAACCATATCCGCCGGCATTGGAGATAAACCAAATGAGAACCCAAACCAAAAGTGCCGCGCTACTGACTTTACTGATGTTTGCATCAGTATTTGCTGGATGCCTCGGCGGAGATGAAACAAATGTAAACATATGTGGAGAAGGAACAGGCCTTGTTGGCAATGAATGTGTACCTGTGGTAAGCAGTGGGGATCAAGTATCCTTTACGCTTCGTGCAGAGAATATGCAATTTATTGGCGTAGGCGGAGAAATTGATGGGCAAGTAAATCCAACATTAGCGGTTGAAAACGGCGATATTGTTACTATTACACTAGTTATGGGAGAAGTAAACCTACACGATGTAGCCTTTGAAGGATACAATGCTGCAACCGCTCAACTTACAGCCGAAGGTAGTGAAGATACTATTACTTTCACTGCAAGTGAAGAAGGAACATTTGCTTATTATTGCACAGTTGCGGGCCATCGTGCCGGTGGAATGGAAGGTGCTTTCGTCGTAGGTAATGGAAATGGAGGTGGCGCTGGAGTTGATGAAATTGGTGCTGCACTGCCCGTGGATACTGATGATATTTCGCGAGACCCTTTCCTAATGCCTGAACCTATAACACGTAATACTACCGAAACGGTTCATATTTACATGGAAGCCGTTGAATTGACAGCAGAAATCGAAGATGGAACCACTTTCACTTACTGGACTTACAATGGAACTGTGCCCGGTCCAATGTACCGTGCTCGAGTTGGAGACACAGTTATTGTCCACTTTAGCAATAACGCTAACAGCACAATGCATCACAATGTTGACTTCCATGCAGTAACCGGACAAGGTGGCGGTGCAGAAGCAACCGGTACCGCGCCAGGAGAGGAGACTTCCTTCTCGTTCCTTGCTCAGCATGCGGGGCTGTTTGTTTACCACTGTGCAACCCCTGATGTACCAACTCACATTAGCAAGGGGATGTATGGAATGATACTTATTGAACCTGAGACACCTTTGCCTGAAGTCGATCATGAAATATACATCATGCAAGGGGATATCTATACCAAGTGGAAACCTGGTACGGATGGTCACCAAGAATTTGATGATGCGGCCATGTTTGATGAAACTCCTACATATGTTGTATTCAACGGAAAGTTCCATGGCTTTACTGGAGAAAACACAATTAAGGCAAATGTTGGGGAGACAATGCGAATATATTTTGGCGTTGGCGGTCCAAACACAATCTCATCTTTCCATGTTATCGGTGAAATTTTTGATACCGTTTGGAATTATGCTGACTTAAACTCTGAACCAATGGTTAGTGTGCAAACTGTATTAGTGCCACCTGGTGGTGCAGTTGTAGTGGACCTTTCCTTTGAAGTGCCAGCGAATTACATTATGGTTGATCACGCATTAACTCGCGCATTCCATAAAGGTGCAATCGGAATCATTGAAGTAACTGGAGCAGAAAATGCCACGGTTTACGAAAACCTCAATGATGAATGAGTAGAAAGTGAAGCAAACATTATCATTAGAAAAATAGGGAGGTTGGGTATATGAAAAAGTGGAACAATATTATTTCAATGGCATTGATATCTTTAATAATAACACAGGGATTAGTGCATTCTCAATATACCCTCCTCTCTAATAATGACAATAAGAAAACATGTGGGGAAGGCACATATGAATACAATAATACTTGCATTGCAGTGAGGGCAAATGAAACAAGCCCTGTTGTTGAAGTACTGCTAATAGATTTTCTCAAGGATAGCTTTGTTGTCAAAAAAGGAGATTTAGTGAGATTGGTCTTTGATGTAAGGATATATGACCATTATGTCCCCGATACTTTCTCCATTCCATCGCTTGGAATCGAAGTGGATTTGCAAGGAAAATCATTTTATGTTTTTGAGTTTGAGGCCACTGAAGAAGGCACATTTGAGTATTCAAGTAAAGGCATGTGCAGAGTGAAGATTCCAGGTGCTGGAGAAGTTGAAGTTGACTGTGCTATTTATTGTGGTGAAGTTAACAATGGGAGAGTCGGTGCAATTACCGTGGAACCAGCAGAAGAGATAAATGCCTTCAAGGTCGCAGATATTGGCTTTGAAACATGTTCATTGCTGGGCACTTATTGTGATGGCGATAGACATTACCATGACTGAAGATAACTCATCCTACCCCACACTTAGTCAAGAATTAATTCGGTGACTTTCCACCCGATCAAGGCTAATATTGGCCCCCCTATTGAAGTTGCTAAGACATAACCTGCAAGATACGAATACGCTTCGGCCTGATACATTCTTATCGAATCAACCGATAGGCGGGCCGAGTTCCGTGCGCTTGCTGCCCTTTGGGATGGGGGGGAAATGCACATTGGCGGAGGAGTTTGCCCTGGCCTACCGATTGCTGCCGAGTTAATGAACTGCAAATAATGCCCAATACAAGCCAGCACCAGTGGCCTCAATTATTATTGAAATCTCTGACCGCTTGCTCAACTTCCTCATCGGTCATTAGGCGTCGTTGACTCTTTGCCAAAGTGAATAAATGTTCAATTAAGTCAGGGTTCTTTTCATATCCACGTTGTTCTAGCCACCAAATAATGTTTGAACGGCCTGCCATGTGTCCAATTCTAATTATTTGATTTAGGCCGTAATCTTGTGCCGGAACTCCAGAATAAACTCTGTCGGCGAGCCAGTGATCACCCTTTTTCATCGCTTTAATGACTGCTGAAGCATGAACGCCAGTACCGGTTTCAAATGCATCTTTGCCAAAAACAGGGTAATTTCGTGGAAGTGGAACTTCAATATATTCATGTGCCTTTCTCACATAATCATTGAGCGAAGTAAGGTCATTGTTGATGACTCCCATCAATTTTAGATTGACTAGGGTTTGATCAAGTGGTGCATTGCCTGCTCTTTCTCCGATACCGAGTGCAGTCCCGTGGATTACATCTGCCCCCGCCTCTACTGCTGCTAAGTTGTTTATGACTCCAAGGCCGCGATCTTGATGCCCGTGCCAATTTATCTCAATATCTCGGCGTTTTACTCC
>JABIHC010000060.1 GCA_018649825.1 Methanobacteriota archaeon | reverse complement strand
TTTGAATTATTAGAGGCGCTGGCGGCAGACTGAACAGCATGGCGAATGAGGGCATGCCGGATGGCGAAAACCGGCAACACGGCATTGATGTAACAGGCATAGATGCAGAGGAGTGGGCCGAATTAATGGTCAATTTGGAGGCAACCATCCCTGTATATGACAAAGTCAACACAATAGTTACCCTTGGACAAGATGCACGTTGGAGAAGGCATGTACAATCATTTGCAACAACAGGCATGGACGTACTTGAAGTCGGTTGTGGACCTGGTACTTTTTCAGAGGGTTTAGTTGGAGTTAACTTAACCTGTCTTGACCCAAGTGGAGAAATGTTAGCCGTAGCCAAGAAACGAGTAAATGCAGCGCGCAAAGCGCGCAAAGAAGAAGATGCGATTTATGTTGAGGCAACTGCCGAATCTATTCCGCTACAAGATAATTCATTTGACCGGGTATTTTGCCTTTTTTCATTCAGAGATTTCCATGATAAAAAAGCGGGTTTAACCGAAATACTTCGCGTTCTAAAACCTGGTGGAAGATTAGTAATTTGTGATGCTGGCAAAGGGCGTTTCCCACATGGCTTGATGGGGCGAATATGGATGGGGACAGTAGTTCAATTGGTTGCAAGAATGATTACTAAGGACCCCAATCATCCTTGGAAATGGCTGGCAAAGACCTATGTTCACTTTGGAACTATACCTCAATATCGCAAAATGATGAAAGAAGTTGGCTATGAGAATGTTGGAGGAAGACTTCTGTTTCCTTTCTTAATGGCGGGCAGACTAACTGGAACCAAGAATACCGAATAAGCGTAGACTACATCCCATAATCGGCATATCTCGTCACAAATTATTGCATATAGAAAAATAATAATAATATTGCCTCGTCGGAAAAATATGACAGATGATATTGAGGAAAAAGTCAAAGATTTGGAATTAAGAATTACAACTCTTGAAAACAAAGAAAAAAATCGAGTCAATACACCGTATGGCGTCTATGATAAGGATAGCATCACACAGATAATTTGGATTACAATATTTTCTATATTGGGAATCGTAATATTCTTTTTTTGGGCATATGCTACTGAATCCTTGTGGTTTGAGCCACTCCCAACATACCCTTAGTATGCCCCTCTGATAGGGAATACCGTCAGTCGCGCTTCATCTCACCAAGATAAGAGCGATGTGAAACGCAATCGGAATAGTGATAATTCAACTCAATCCTTTCTTCTTGATAATACAAAGACTGCCGAGAGCAAACCCATCAAACCGATACCTGCCGTAAAGCCGGGAATCGAAGAGGAACTAGAAGAACCATCAAGGTTCACCGTAACGGTGCTAGTGGCAGTATCTGTGCCGTCAGTCCAAGTGATTGTCACATCCACTGTTTCAGCAACATCAGGTCCTACCTCAATTATCGCTCCAGCCTGCACAACTCCAGAGAGTGGACCTACAGTAATATCGTTAACCGTAACCGTGATATCATCGCCATCAGGGTCTTCACAGACTGCAATAATGTAGTAATTACCTGCAGGTATTGTAACAGATTGGCCACTTCCAGCAGCCGCTGCTCCAGTGGATGAAAGAGCAGGAATCACAGCAGTTCCAGTAATAGTAGCAGGAATCCCATCCGCTTCAAGAGTGTAATGTACACTACAGGCTGGCAAACGATTTGCTGGCTTTGAATTTGCATCAAGCGGATCGGTTCCGCTGACGAGTTCGTCCAAATCAAGGAAACCATCATTGTCGTCATCATCGTCAAGATCATCACAAAGCCCATCATTATCAGTATCAACAGGCATGATATTTACATCTAAATGCCATCCTATGCTAGCAAGGTCACAGGCGATTTCATCGCTATCGGGCCAGCCATCAGCATCAGTATCCGAACAACCATTTGCTTGAACATCCTCAAGGGGTAGAAATTATTTTATCTCAACAATAATATTGGACTTTCAATGAGTAACATTGGTTCAGCCGAGAGTCAATGCATTAATTGCTATCTCGAAAGCACGCCTTACCTACAATGAAGTAAAGAGGGTACATCTCAAGAACAAACACCATTCCGCCTAACCATGCAGACCTCCCCTGCAGGGCTATCAAAGTCTTGGCAGGTAATCGTCATTGGAGGTGGACCAGCAGGAAGC